>CAYNNP010000260.1:0-9094 GCA_964398215.1 uncultured Pirellulaceae bacterium
GGTCTCGGCTGGGACAGCCGAGCTACTATGTTGCCTACCTTGAAAAACTGATTTGTCCTGACGCGTAACGCACGATGTTCATACCCGAACCACCGCCCCCGCCAGCGATTAAAAAGCTGCGGTTAACCTACTGAATGACAACGAATGATTGGCGCGATCGTTGGTGATGTAATCGGATCCCGTTTCGAACGTCACCCTACTAAATACACCGACTTTGAATTGTTCACAAACGATTCACGCTTTACCGACGACACTGTTTTGTCGGTTGCGGTGGCCGATTGGCTGATGAATGGCGGCGACTTGCGCAGCTACTTTTACGACTACGTTGATCGGTATCCCGATGCGGGTTACGGGGGAACGTTTCGAAACTGGGCAGTGTCTCGAGAAACGGAGCCGTATGGCAGTTGGGGAAATGGTTCAGCAATGCGAGTTGCTCCCGTGGGTTACACACAAGCAACGCTGGCTGACACGCTTCGAGTCGCGGAAGAATCTGCGGCGGTCAGCCACAATCATCCCGACGGAATCTTGGGTGCGGTTGCAGTGGCGGGCTGCGTTTACACTGCTCGCAATGGCGGCACAAAAGACGATATATGTTCGTTCATTGATTCTGAGATTGGATACGACATTTCGACATCCATCGACGATCTCAGGCCGTTCTACTCGTTTGACGTTTCGTGTGCCGGTTCGGTGCCACAATCGATCCGAGCTTTCATCGAATCGGATTCGGTGGAGCATGCAATCCGGCTAGCGATTTCACTTGGCGGCGATGCCGACACAATGGCCTGCATCGCAGGATCCATCGCCGAGCCTTTTTATGGTGGTGTGCCTAACTCGTTGTGGCAACCAACAGCAGAGCGATTGGATAGCGAATTGCTGTCGACGGTGAATCAATTCATGTCGACCCAAAACGGAACTGCTGGACGTTTATCGCCACCAGCCGAACCGAGTTGAAGTCCGTCTGACTGGTTGACGGTACACAGACCTTTGAACTGTTCGGGTTGTGTAGCGAGGTTGATAAGTGCGGGATTGCCAACCGTTTTTGTAGAAATGGCGATTGGATGTGTAGAAAGCCGATCCTGCTTTTTGATTCAGCGGTTTCTGCCAACCCCACGTATACGCGCTGGCTTCCTGGGCTGTACCGACCATCAAACCGAAACCAACAACGGCAACACAAACAAGATTACGAACGAATTTCATAACTTTCACTCCGAAAGGGACGTAGGAATATTTCGATCATTCGACTGAAGTAAATTTTGGGCTGGCCGCGGCGCGGCACTAACCGATCACGCTTTTAGGGCGCTTATTCGACTTAAATTTCTGGAAGCTCGTGGCCCATCTTTTCGCGTTTCGTTTGCAAGTAACTCTTGTTGTGCTGGTTCACTGGTGGCACGATCGGAACCTGGTCAATGACTTTCAAATCAAAGCCACGCAAATTGAAAGCTTCCGTTTTCTTTGGGTTGTTCGTCAACAAACGGACTTCGTTTAGCCCCAGGTCTTTTAAAATCTGTAGCCCGATACCGTAATCTCGCATGTCGGCTTTGAAACCAAGTGCATGATTCGCTTCGACTGTATCAAGACCATCGTCTTGCAATGCGTAAGCTCTGATTTTCTGGGCCAGCCCAATGCCACGTCCTTCTTGGGGCAGATACACAAGTGCGCCACGACCATCTTGGCTGATCATTTCCAAAGCCATGTGCAATTGATCGCCACAATCACAACGCAGCGACGAGACCAAATCGCCTGTGAAACAGCTGCTATGCATACGGACGAGCGGTGCGGCTCCGCCAGCAGAGAGATCGCCGAAAACAAGTGCGATTGGTTCTTGGGATTCGTATTCGACTTTGTAGACGACGATCTGAAAGTCCCCGAACTTGGTTGGCAACTTAGCTTCGGCGGCGCGGCTAACCAGTTTTTCACTGACGCGACGGTGAGCAATCAATTGTTCGATGCTGATGATCTTTAGGTTGTGTCGTTCGGCAATCTGGAACAACTGTTCGCGGCTGGCGCGATCTCCGTTTTCATCCAGCACTTCGCACAGAGCCCCTGAGGGATGCAGCCCAGCCATCCGCGGCAAATCAACAGCGGCTTCTGTGTGACCAGCACGCCGCAATACTCCGCCGCGTTTGGCAAGCAACGGATACACATGACCGGGGCGTACAAAATCATCAAAGCAGCATTCAGGTGAAGCAACTCGCTGGATCGTCGCGCTACGTTCGCCGGCTGTAATTCCTGTCTTGGAGTCCGCGATATCGATCGGTGTCAAGAAAGCCGTTTTGAGTGGCGCGTCGTTCTTTGCCACAAGCGGTGCGAGCTCCAACCGCTTGGATGTTTCCGGCAAGATCGATACGCACAGTTGGCCGCGACCCGATAGCATGAAGTTGACCGTTTCCGTGGTCGCTTTCTCTGCGGCACAAATAAAATCGCCTTCGTTTTCGCGGTCTTCGGCGTCGACCACAATGACGACTTCACCGTTGCGGATTGCATCAACGGCTTGCGGAACAGTATTCAATTCAAAGGACATGAAATATTCTTGATCGTTGGAAACGCGAGTGACTCACGTATTGGCGTTAAAGGCTACAGAAGGATACGAGATACTGATTGTCGGCCAAATTTCCAAATTGGAACCTTAAACCCGCAGAAAACCACAAATATGCTGAAGCGATGGTGCATTATACGTGGCAGCGGAAGATGGCCTACTGGTACATTTTTGCCGTGTGACAATACCGACCCCCAGATTCGAGCCCCATCAGCATGCTTGCTTTGCGAATTAACCGACATTTTCTGGTAAAGATCGTGGTCGCATCGGTTGCCACTTGGGCGTGCATGACGACGGGTGCGGTTGCAGAAGAACCAGCAAAAGAATCTTCGGAATTCAAGCAACTGGTCAAAGTAGATCGAAACGTGCGTTTCAGCACCGCCGAGGGCAAAGCAGGTTTGTGCGATGTGTATCTGCCGTTTGCTGTCGATCCACCCAAGGCCGGATACCCCGTTGTCTTGTTGGTCCATGGCGGCGGCTGGATCACAGGCGACAAGTGGAACCTGATCGCTTACGCGAATCTGTTGGCGGCCAACGGGTTCGTCGCGGTTGCAATCAATTATCGTTTGGCGCCGCAGCACAAGTTTCCAGCACAAGTTGATGATGTCCGAGATGGACTTTTGTGGTTGAGTAAGAATTCGAATCGCCTTTCAATCGACATGGATCGGCTGGGGCTGTTCGGCTATTCAGCGGGCGGCCATTTGGCGACCATCATTAGCGGTGTCGCGAATGAAAAAATGGAACAACAATTGCAAACCAGTCGCTGGGCAAAAGACGACAAGCGTTGGAAGACGCTGCCGACGATAAAGGCGGTTTCAGTGGGAGGCCCACCATGTGACTTTCGCGATTTTCCAATCGACAGTATTGGGATGACATTTTTCTTGCCGGGCACACGCCGTCGAATGCCAAAAATTTATGATGCGGCATCGCCAACGGTTCACGCATCAACCGGCGATCCTGTGACGCAGATCATTCACGGCACCGACGACGCGCTAGTGCCCATCGCCAGCAGCAGAAAGCTGCACAAGGCGCTGAAAGAAGCTGATGTTGATGTTCGATTTGTGGAAATGGAAAAGCATGGTCACATGTCAACCTTCCTGCATTCAACCACGCGCGAAAAGATGCTCGGATTTTTCAAGGAAACCCTCTAGCGCCAAAATTGGAGCGCAGAGGCTCTGAGCCTTTTGTTTTGTGAGCGGCAAGGCGATAGCCGCCGTTTTTGGTGTTCGATTTTTGCGCAAATTTACCGACAGCTAGTGTGTTCGTAGTACCGCCTTCAGGCGGAATTTCCGGCTAAAGCGGATGAAGCCGGTACTGCAAACTAATCGTACACCAGCCTTGTTTAACGACGTCCGCTACAGGTTTTTGCGAGGGCCTAAACTCGCACTTCACACATGCTTCACAATTGAAATCCAAGTGACTTTGTTCAATGTTGCTTGTTTCGGTCGAATCGAGCCCCGATGGTTTGTCAATGACGACTATATTGTGCGGACCCTCTTGTTTGTTCGGCAGCACGAACTGCTGCCGAATTCCCGCCTAATTGGAGAAGCTCGTGAGACAGTACATCGGAATCGTTGTCGCGTTTTTGGTTTGTGTCAGCAGCACTGCCCACGCGACGGATTGGCTTAGCTATTTGAATGGGCGCGATCGAGCTGGTTTTACAAACGCCAAATTGCCTTCGGAGTTGAAACTTGCGTGGACTTATCGTGCTCCCGCAAAGCCTCAGCAAGCATGGTCTGGTCCGCGGTTGGCGCCAATCGAAGGCCACGAGATGCGGCACCGAGTCGATTTCGATTCGTCAATGCAAGTCGTCATTCAAGGTGACCGTGCGTACTTTGGAAATACCGTCGACCACAGTTTGCATTGCGTAGACGCCACAACCGGAAAACTGGTTTGGAAGTTCTATACCGACGGGCCGATTCGCTTGGCTCCGACGATTGCTCATGACAGTGTGTACTTTGGTTCCGATGATGGAATCGTCTATTGCTTGGATCAAGCATCTGGCAAGAAAAGATGGAGCATGCGACTTGGGCCCAAAGACGACAGGTTGCTTTCGCGCGGCGAAATGATCTCGCGTTGGCCAGTCCGAACCGGAGTCTTGGTCGATGAAGACGTGGCTTACTTTGGCGCTGGATTGTTTCCACACGAGAACATTTTTCTGTGCGCCGCAAACGCCAAGACGGGCGAAGTCATTTGGCGCAATGATACGATTAGCCAACAGAATGCAGGCCGCAATGATCTTTCACCGCAAGGATACTTGTTGGCGAACGACAAATTCTTGTACGTCCCGTCGGGCCGTTCACTGCCGGTCGCGATATCCAAGAAAACTGGCGACATTGTTTTTCAACGCAAACATTCGTGGCGGACCGACGCCGGCGGAGTTGTCGGCGGAACCAAAGCTCTCTTGGGCGATGGACAAGTTTACTCAGGAGGGCCGCATCACTTTTTGGCGATGGATGAACGAAATGGGTCCGTAGGTGAATCATGGATCGGCGGTCGACAAATGGTGCTGGCAAGTGACCAAGCGTACTTGATGGACGGCGAGAAGATTTTTTGTGTCGATCGATCCGAACACGCACGTGCGAGTCAAGAAAAACAAAAGTGGTTTCTACGCGCACGACAAGATCGCAAGGACCCAAAGAAGGTCAAGCTAGCGCGGAAAAAGATGAAGGAGTACGCAGGAGTTGGCGTTATCTGGCAATTCCCAAGCGAATTCGATGATGCTTTGATCGCAACGGACAAATACGTTGTCGCTGCCGGGTTGGGTAAAGTCATCATCCTGGATCGGGAAAGCGGAAAAGAGGTTTGGCAAACCAGTGTCACCGGTAACGTGACTGGGTTGGCGGCCACTGATTCGCTACTGACCGTCAGTACTGATCTCGGTCACATCTATGGATTCAGATCACAGAGCGATGCGGCTGAACCTGCCAACGAATGGCCCGTCAAATCGGCAGCATTTGCCGATGACGAACAGACGGAGTTTTACCGATCAGCAGCGGCTAAAATCATCGAACAAAGTGGACACAAGTCGGGCTACTGCTTGGTCGTCGGAAGCGAAGATGGGCACTTGGCACATGAACTGGCGATCCAAAGTTCACTGAATGTACTTGCGATTGAACCAGACGCGGAAAAAGCCAGAAAATCACGGGAGTCGCTTGAGCGATCCGGTATTCATGCGACGCAAGTCACGATCATCAATTGTCCCATTGATGAAATTCCGTTCTCCAATTATTTCGCCAACCTGATTGTGTCACAGTCACATTTGACTTCGGGCAATCCCCCTTGTGATGCGAAAGATGTTGCCAGGTTTTTGAAACCGTGCGGCGGCGTGGCGATGATTGGAGTTCCTGACAAACCAATTGACTCCGCTTCGCAATCGTGGACGTCTGATTTGTTGCAAGAAATCAACGGAGAAATCACGCGTGAATCCAATTGGTTGGTTTTTCAACGCGGGCAACTCCCTGGTGCAGGAGAATGGTCGCACCAATACGGTAACGCGGCAAACACATCCGTCAGTGATGACCAACTGGTACGCGACGGTTTGGGGGTTTTGTGGTACGGCGATCCAGGCCCCAGTTCAATGATCAATCGTCATGAAGCTTCCGGGGCGCCGTTATCTACCAACGGCCGAATGTTCATTCAGGGCATCGATAGCGTGATGGCATACGATGCGTACAACGGCAACTTTTTGTGGGAGTTCAAAAACCCAGGTGCCATTCGGACGGGTGTGTTCAACAATCGCGAAACCCATAACTTGGCCGCCAGCGAAGACACGCTTTACGTCGCCATCGAAGGTGAATGCGTTGCCTTGGAAGCGTCGTCTGGAAATGTGATCGCGAAATACAAAACTCCCAAATCGCCCGACGGGCTTGAACGCGCGTGGGCCTATCTTGCCTATGACGATGATCAAGTATTCGGAACCAGTACGATTCGCGAGGAACTGGAAAAACGATTACGACGCCGAGGCTTGACGGTAAAAACGCAAACGGACGCGATCTTTGCGGTTGATGCAGAAACTGGTGAACGAGCTTGGACCTATCGTGGTTCGAATATTCTTCACACGACAATCGCCATTGGCCCCCAACACGTCTACTTCATCGACAGTGCGATTACTCCCGAGCAGCGACAGGAACTGTACCTGAGCGACAAAGGAGATTTAAAAAAGCTGGAAGGTGACGCAGCCAAGAAAGCTGAAGCCGATATGAAACGATTTGATGCACGACTGGCGGTTGCACTGGATCGAAAAACTGGCAAGAAGGTTTGGGAGCGACCCGTCGACGTGACGGATACTACCAACGTCAGCTCCGGCGGAGGAAGCCTGACGGTGATGTACGCCGACGGGCATGTCGTTCTGTGCGGAGCCAATGCCAACGGCCATTACTGGAAACAGTTTCTGTCTGGCAAGTTTGAAAAACGTAAACTGCTGGTTCTTGATGCGGAAACAGGCGACAAACTCTGGTCAAAAAACGCTAACTATATGAATCGTCCCGCAGTGATTGGGGACGAAATCTACGCCGAACCTTGGGCGTTTAAACTTGCCACGGGCGAACCTAAAACCCGTAAACATCCAGTCACCGGCGTCGAAAGCACTTGGCGATTTAGTCGCCCCGGTCACCACTGCGGGGTGATCACCGCAACGCCAAACATGATGTTTTTTCGATCGGGATTCATTGGTTATTACGACTTGTATCGCGACAGTGGCACCAAGCACTTTTCTGGCCAACGTCTTGGTTGCTGGGTCAATGCAATTCCTGGCAACGGACTGGTCATGATTCCCGAAGCGAGCGCGGGATGCGTGTGCCAGTTCTCAATCGCGTCGACGGTGGTTTTGGAACCGAAAACGGAAAGTAAATCCTGGGGAATATTCAGCGCAGTAGGAAAGGAAACGCCGGTTCAAAGGCTAGCCATCAACCTTGGCGCCCCAGGTGACCGTATGGACAAGAATCAAAACGAATGGTTTGGTTTTCCACGTCCAAGTACGCGCGGACGATTAGAGTATGAACTCAACATCAAACCTCGGATGGCAAACGGTGGTGGCTGGTTCAGCCGGAACGCTAGCCACACAGACTATTCCCAAAACGACACCCCATGGATTTACGCATCGGGCGCACGTGGCCTAGTACACTTTGAAGCAAATCTTATCGGTGCCGGTGAAGAACCGGGCGACTACTTGTTGAAAATGCACTTTGCCAAAGTCTCTGCCGATGATGTGCGGAAACTTGATTTTTCAATTCAAGGACAGTCCGTCAAAGCCGACTTGGTGCAGGGGCCAATCGTAGGAAAACGCCCAGTTCAGATCATCCAATTGAGCGCAACGGTGAAAGATCGTCTTGCCGTTGATATCCAGTATCCTGAAAGCGGCGATTTGCCAGAACTGTGCGCGATAGAGATTCTGCGCCAATCCGAATCCGCATCTACTAAGTGAGATTGTTCATGTGTCACCAAAATCCGCTCCGGCGATCTTTGCAGCGACTTGTCTTATTGGTGTGCGTTGCAACGTGTTCAGCAGCTCTGGCCTGCCAAGTTCCCGTGTTTCGATATGCGCTGGAACGTTGGAATCCCGACGCCTATCGAATTGTGGTGCTGGGCGACGGGGAACTGGGGGCCGCCCAAGAAGAAATGCTCTCGCAGATTCGCGCTGCACACAAGAGCAAGCGTGTCGAAATGACCTTTATCGATGCAAACAAGACCGCCGACCCAACGCTGATTCATCTTTGGAAGCACCATCGCGATCACTCTGTACCATTGCTGGCCGCTTTTTATCCCGTTGGAAGCAAGGATCTATCAAACACACTTGCGTATCAAAAGGCGCTGACAAAGCGAAGTGCTGCATCAATCATCGATTCGCCAGTTCGCCGAGAGATTGCCAAGCGATTGAAGCTAGGACATTCCGCGGTTTGGATTTTCGTAAAATCCGGAAACGCGGATCGTGACAAGGTTGCCTACGAAACACTTGAGAAACAAATCAAATTGGACTCCGAATGGCTAAAGCTACCATCGCCCGAAGAGTTGGAAGTCGATGCGAGTGTGTTGGCCAACTGCAAAATCAAGTTACAAATAAAATTCTCGATCGTCACGGTTGAGAAAGACAACGCAGAGGAACAATTCTTGTTGGATAGCTTGTTCAACAGCGAGCCTGACTTACGAAGTTTCGACGGACCATTTGCATTTCCAGTCTTTGGCCGCGGCCGAGTTTTATACGGTTTGGTTAACAAAGGAATCGTGAAAGACACCATTCGATCCGCATCATCATTCATGGCCGGGCCCTGTTCGTGTCAAGTCAAAAACCAAAATCCAGGCTTCGACTTACTACTAGTATCGGACTGGGAATCAGCCATTGGCGACACGCTAATCAGCGAGCCAATCGATACCCCAAACCAAGAAAACCTTGAACCCACCCTCGTGCCCATTCCACCCGGACGGAAATCCAAATAAGGCACGGAGCAAAACGAAGCAGATTACTGAACGAAAGCACATCGCAGACGCATGCGTTTTGGGATAGTGGCTACCGATTGAGCAAGAGTTCAGGCAAAGGAATAGAGCTAGAATTCCTTTGCC
>CAYNNP010000261.1:0-3169 GCA_964398215.1 uncultured Pirellulaceae bacterium
ATGAGCCCAACTTCAAAACGCGTGAGCGAGGGACAACGCGAATCCCTGACCAGGAGCTTAGCACAGGTGTCAATACTCACAAAGTGACATCACGCTGTCGGACTGTCCTTCGTAGATGACTTCATCGCCAGGTTCCAGGTCACGAATCCGTTTGCAAATTGGATTTGTGGGGAACAAACGTTTGCGTTCGTTTTGTCGAACGATCACAAATCGCTTGGATCGAAGTGCGATGATGATTGCTTTCGCATTTTCAAGTTTGCGTTCGTTTGTTTTGCTCATGCCCAACTGTAGGGATCTCCATGACACGTTTGGTCATGGACTTGAATCAAAGCGTTTTAAGGTACTCAATCAAGTCCGTTGACTCTTGTTCGCTGAGTGTACCATGTCCTGAAACTTTGTCAGGACTGTGAAGCTCATTTATTAAACGGTGCAATGTTTTCGCGCGGCCATTGTGAAGCCAACGGACTTTGCGATACGCGCCGCGCAGCGACGGTGTGTTGTAGCCGTCGTAGTAATCATCGCTCGAACCAAGTCCAACATCGTGAACTTGTCCGTCACTAAAATGTGCTCCCGAATGACAGTCGGCGCAAGCAGCTTTTGCGCTGTGAAAAATTTCTTTTCCGCGCGCAACCGATTGTGCTGTCGCCTGATCACTTTGCTGAAACGGATTGGGTGGTTCTTTCAGTACAGACAGATAAGCAATCAACGCTTTTTTATCTCGTTTGTTTGGCGCTTTGCCCTTCATTGTTGAAGTGATTGATTTATGCATCGCTTCATCAAGATCCGTTTGCCATCCGTGCCAAGTCCAAGGGTGCGTTTCAGTCACTTGATAAAGCGGCAAAACGGTTTTTACGGTTAGTCCTGTGCCGTCATTCCAAGTGTCCATCGCTTTGGAGTTTGTTCCACCGTTTTGATGGCATGAGTGGCAGCTGTACCACTGATCCAGACTGCGTTCGGCGTCGTAAAAGACGGTCATTCCGTATCGCTCAAGTGTCTGCGGTTCGGGGTCGCCACCAAGCGCGAACTCGTTCACCATTTTGCGTGCGGACAGATCGACCACCTGAATCGAATTTCGCAAGTAATTAGCGACGTACGCCGTGTCGTTGTCGTCAGAAATGACCAGCCCCATCGGTCTGCCACCCACTTCGATTCGCGAAAACCGATCGCGGTCTCTTGCCAATTTAGGTTCGATCAAATCGCCCGGGCCTCCCGTTCCGATGAATGGCAAATCGTGCAATCGATACAACAGCAACTCATGAGTTCCTGATGAAGACGCCAGTAATCGTTGGCCGTTGTTGCTGATCGCAATACCATGCGGATCGGCGACGGCTTTTCGTGGCACGTCCAACGAAATGGCTTCGCGATAAGCTGGTCCGTCTAGCCGCACGCGGCCAATACGGCTGGCCAGAACCCAACCACGCTGAATGTTGCTGATGGTGATTGGATTGGTGCGATAGACCATCCAGGTAAAGTACGTATGAAGACCATCGTTACTGGTAATCATGTGCCCCAAGTTCAAACCATTGGCCAATGGTTCTTCGTACAATGGTTTGCCCGTTTCGGTATCGAACACAGCGATCTGTCCGCTGCCACTAAGTCCAACCGCTAGGCGTTTGCCATCTTTGGAGACCGTCAAATATTTGGGCCAAGCTCCAACAGGAAACTTTCGCACCAGCTCGAACGTTTTTAAATCAACTTCAGCGACTTCACCTGTTGCCATCAAGCTGACATAAGCGACGTCTGCACTTGGTGAAACAGCGATCCCGTGTGGGTCGAGGCCCAGTTCAATGGATCCAGTTCTCGAAAGTTTTTCGTTTTCAACACGAAACCCAGTCAGTTCTCCTGACCAGTTCGCTGCAACCAGAATCATACCGTCGCCAGTCATCGCGATATCGGTAGGGTGATCGCCGCAGGAGACTTCATCCAATACCTGGCCGTCACTTGTGCGCACCAGTGAAATGGAATTGGCGGTTTCATTTGCGCTGATCAACCAACTTCCGTCTTTGGCCAATACCAAATCCACGGGCGAGCGATCTTGAGGTGCGTCCGCAGCCGACAATACGCTCGAAAAAGCGAATAGGAAAGCGAACAGGACGTTGGCGATGAAAGAACATTTTGCAAAAGGAAAGTAAGTCAAAACGATTCCTCTGTTGCGGTGTTAAAACTGGCGGATGAGCCCACATCATGACTATTGAACACTCTAGTGACAGCTATGCGAGGGCAACTATCGTCAGTTTTCTCAATATCCAGGGATATTGATACTTGCTTGCAAAATGCTCTGGGCATGGTTCTTTCACTGTTTTTTTGGGCGAATTTGCCTTCGCCCTACGATGTCCGTAGGATGGACTAACATTTTTGAGTTTCGTCCACCCTTCTGATGTTGGGTTTACTTAGAATACTTAGCCGTCCACGTGTTGTGGCGGCATCAATTACCTCCCATAGGGACACAAAATGAAGAGTTTGTATGCACTTGGGCTCGCAGCCATTTTCCTGTTTGGTTCAGTAGCGACCGCTGAAGAAGTTATGAGCGGTCCAAAAGTTGGAACAGGCATCGCTGCATTCAACGTTACCAAGCTTTGTGGTGCTGAATCTGACGGCATCAAAGCAGGTAACAACCTGTGCTATCGTTGCCGTAATGGCGCCCGTCCACAGGTCATGGTTTTCACTCGTTCAACTGACGCCAAAGTCGCTGACTTGGTTAACAAGCTGGACAAGGCAATCATGTCAAATTCTGATTCTCAACTTCGCGTTTTCGTCAACTTCATGGGCGAAAACAAAGATGACATCAAGTCTTCAGTAGAGAAGTTCGCAAAGTCTAGCAAGGCAAAGAACATTCCATTCGTTTTGCCTAACGAGCACGAAAACGGTCCTGACAACTACGGCATCAATGCGAAAGCAGAAGTCACAATCGTCATGGCTAACGATTCAAAGGTTCGCGCAAGTCACGCTGTCGCTAAAGTTGGCGATTTGGATGTCGACTCTGTCGTAAAAGATCTGAAAAAGATTCTGAAGTAAGCTTCAGTTCGATTACTGATCAAACGGGAAACCGTGGTGCGAAAGCATCACGGTTTCTTTTTTTGGTACGACAAGTTGGCAAACCACGTAGCGGAAGTGGTTAAAACTTTCGGCGATGCAGCAGGTGCGCTCATGATTCAGAAACCTTGAGCCG
>CAYNNP010000261.1:3269-9062 GCA_964398215.1 uncultured Pirellulaceae bacterium
GTTAAAACTTTCGGCGATGCAGCAGGTGCGCTCATGATTCAGAAACCTTGAGCCGCAGGGCGATAGCCCCGGTTTCGGCTATTTCAGCCCAAGGCCTACCGTGATGGTTTGTTGATTTATTTGCGCGGCATAATTTTGTGAGCCGATGGGCGATAGCCCCGGTTATTGACGGTGCTCGAAACCGGGGCTATCTATCGCCTTGCGGCTCAAAGGTTTCTGAATCTCATCTGCCGCTCGCCTTCGGACGCCGAAGTAGAGCTGCAGCGGCCAAGATGGCAAGAGCCGGCACAATTGGCGCTCGCATTCTAAGGTTGCTCCAGTAGACGGCGTGAACGCCTGACAATGCAATTGCAAGTGTCCAGACCGGCCACCAATTTGATCGAAGCAATCGTTTGCCGAGTTTCATGATGCCAATGATTGCTGCGATATAGAACAGAACGTAGTACACACCGGCTACCGCAACGGTCGTCCAGCCTCGCTGCTCGGTTTGGTGTGGAAACGGGCTCCATAAACGAGCACAACGCACAACGCACGACCAAACAAACATGCCGCCTTGACGATCGATCGTGGCTCGCGCGGCCTCGTAACAGACGCGGTCGTCTTCGACTTCACCAATTCCCGACGCAGGTGCTTTGACAGGAAGGCCTGTCCAGTCTTTCTGCCAGAAATCGGCTTCGTTGGGATCAGCGGAGTACCGATGTTTATGAGCTTCGATGAATTGATTTGCATCCCAAGCGAAACCCATTCGACCAGTCCGCAGGTATTCATAGAAACTAGGGTTGTTCGCCAGCAACAATGTGTAGCCGCCGTGAGTGGTCGCCCAAACCGGGTGTCCCATCGTTTTTTGATTTCGCAACGTCCAGATGCCCAGTGAAATCATGACGGGAACGATCGCCAGGGCTGTCACTAGAATTCGACGTTTCCAGCCTCCAGCCGATTTAGATACCAACAGTGCCATTCCAATTAGGCCTGCCCAAACCAAGAACGTTGGCCGGCATAAATAGGCTAGCGCCAACACTCCGCCCAGCAATAACGCCGTCAACCATCGACCGTTACCCTGCTGCGAACCGAAAACGTGAACGCCAGCCAGGATGCCTAGAGTGGCCAGCATTGTTGCCAGTGTTTCGGTCATGACCAGAGTTGATTGTTGAACCAGAATCGGGTCAATCGCTGCCAAAGCAGCAGCCAGCAAGGGGATCCGCAGGCTAGTTGGTCTTTCCAGAAGTATGACGGCTATCAAAAATGTGCTGGCGACCGTGATGGCACCCAAAACCGAATGAAGCACTGCGACCAACGTCAGATCAAGCGATCCCGATCGCGAAAAGAGCGATAGCAAATACGGATAAAGAGGGGGACGAAAGGCAGTTGGTTTTTGACCACCGCTATCCAGCTGTATGCCAAACACGCCAGAATCATGGATAGTCGTCGCGATCGCGGCATATCGATCAGGGTCGTCAACAAAATTGTCGAACCTCGCGTAGCAAACCATGCCGCGCAGCAATAGCGTCGCCAGAAAGACGATGATCGCAAGTTTGGCAACCGAAATACGAAGACTCAATTCACTGTCCGGGCGTTTGCATCACGAGGCGCCGCAGATTCACACTTACGGGACTGCCCACCATTGTTTAAGGAACCAGCGCCGCTGTCAGCGCCCCAACCTGCCACATTGCCCTCTGATTTTCCGGGTGTGTCACCTGTAGCACGGTTGGTTTGCCAATTGGTGCGATTTCGCGTGCTTGCTGCAACGCTGGGTATTCTGGTTTTGGCAGTAGCGATTCCGCTTTCTCAGCAGCTTGAATTGGATCGAAACATCACAGCGATGTTTTCGACCGCGGATCAAACGCGTGTCGACTACGAAGAGCTTCAAGAAGCATTTGGCGGCAATGCAATTGCGATTCTAGTCTACAACGACGATTTGCTGTTCTCAGCAAAGGGGCTTGGCCGCAATCAACAGATTGCCCAGCAAGTTGGCAAAATCAATGGTGTCAGAAAAGGAGGGATTCTTTCGCCAGCTCAGCTTAGCCAAGCCATCCAGTCGATGCGCCCAGCATTGCTTTCAGGTTTTCCAATTGGCGTGCCGGGTTTATTGCGAAAGGGCGACAACGTAGCAGAAAGATTGGATCAGTTGTTTGCTGGCTACACGCATTCGGCCGATCACTCACGCGCTGCAGTCGTCGCGATCCTTGAATCAAACTATCCCGACTCGACGATCGACGACCTAAAGCTACTGGCTCAGCGATTGCCAACTGATCACAAGGATGTGAAATCGGCAGCTGTGGTCGGCGAACCAATCTTGGTCAACGATGCGTTTGACTTGATCGAACGAGACGGCACAAAGCTGGCAACACTAACGATCGTGTTGCTTTCGATCGTTGTCCTTGTGTCACTGGTCGACTATCGATTTGTTTTGTTGACCGGCGTGATTATTTTCTGGAGTATCTGCGTTTCACAAGCCGCGATGGTGCTGTTGGAAATTCGCCTCTCGCTAATTTCGACAATCATGACGTCAATTGTCACCGTGATCGCTGTGGCAACTGTATTGCATTTGGGAATTCGATATCGCGTTTTTCTTTCTCGAAAGTACGGGCAGCTCCGCGCGGTAGTTTTTTCGCTCAGCGCAGTATTCATGCCTATTGTCTGGACTTGTGCGACCGACGCCGCAGGGTTTGCAGCGCTGGGGGTTTCGCGCATTCTGCCAGTTCAAGTCTTTGGGATGTCGATAGCGATCGCTGCCAGTTGTGTTGTGATCGCAACGGTTCTGTTTGGACCGCTGCTGATGTTGCTGCCGGAACTGTACTTGGGTGCTGCGATTCGCAAACGCCAGCAAGGTTTTGCAAGATGGCTAAGACGGTGCTGCATGCGTTTGGCTTCCTGGTCGATCAAGCACCGTAGCGCGTTGATGATTGGGTCGGTGATCACGGCTGTTGTAGTCGTTTTCGGCGTCGTTCAAACACAAGTGGAAACCAGTTTTCTGAACAACTTTCGTGCCAATGATCCGATTGTTGTGACCTATGACGAAATCGAAAAGAACTTTGGTGGAGCAGGTGTCTGGGACATCATTCTGGATGCGCCTGATGTGATTAGTGACCAGTACATTGATGAAGTAGATCAGCTTCAGCAATCGTTACGAGAGCTTGATATTGATGGAACGCAGTTGACGAAGGTACTGAGTTTGGCTGATGTCGATCGTGCTATTTCACTTGTGCCGCTTGCCAAAGTGACTTCTCCGACCGTTCGCATCACCGGAATGCAAACGACTTTGCCGGTTTTTGTTGAAGCCTTACTGACCGCACCCGATAGCGTCAACAATATCCCTCGCAGATTTCGCGTTGCCCTTCGAAGCCGCGAACACTTGGACGCAAAACGCAAGACTCAACTGATTCAGGCGGTGGAAGATCTTGTTGCCAAGCATACCAGTCGCCCAGAATGGAAAGCTGTTTGTGGAACATCTGTACCAGGCCGAGTCACCGGTTACTACGTCATGATGGCCCGACTGATCAGTCAGTTGATCGATGATCAATGGCGCTGTTTTGTAGCATCGGGAGTATTGGTTTGGCTGTTGCTGTTAATGGCGACACGTTCGTTGCGTTTGGCGACAGCCGCGCTGGTTCCGAATCTGTTGCCAGTTCTGTTCACGCTGGCTGTGGTTGGATTTTTGGGTGGCAAAATCAACATGGGTGCGACAATGATTGCGGCAGTTTCGATTGGATTGTCGATTGATGGCTCCGTTCACTTCATGTCGAGTTATCGAAGACGCAAGGCCCGTGGTCACCAAGCAGCCCGTTCGGCCATTCATGCAGCGGGCAGTATCGGTGTTCCCGTTTTGCTGGCGACACTGGCGTTAGTTTTCGGGTTTAGCGTTCTGACGACCAGTGAATTCATTCCAACAGCAACTTTCGGAACGCTGGTTGCTGCTACCTTGGCCGCTGGCACGTTGATCAACCTCACACTATTGCCAGCGTGTGTTTCATGGATCGATCGTTGAATGGAATCGAGCTTCGCAAAGCCGCGAAGGCGCAGCAACGCAAAGGTTTTACGCTATTCGACGTGGGAATGGGCGAATAATGATTCGCATCGCGGGCACTTGTAAATGATTGATTGAATCGGCGATCGTGAGAGGACGCAGCTATCGATATGGTCTTTGACAGGCGGTTCAAGGTACATCCATTACGTTAGCAGGTGGTCGCGCGCCGAGACGGGCCAATTTTTTGCTAAGATTCCAGTCGATCCGGCGACTTTCGTCCTCCAATGACAGATCCAACGTGGCAGACAATCCTTACCAATCACCCAAGACCGAGTCGACTACAAAGCCCAAGTCGCCTTCTGCTGATGCCGTTGGCGAAGACGAACCGCTGTACAACCAAGGCTACCTATCGTTGCTGTCAACGCAGTTCTGGGGCGCAGCGAACGACAACATTCTGAAGCAAAGTTTGACCTTCATGGTCGCTACTGGGATTTGGTCGGGAAGATTTGGAATGAATGGTTTGGGAGCTGGCGGGCAAGTTGTCCCTGCGCTGTGCCTGACGTTGCCATTCATTTTTCTGTCGGGTTACGCGGGCCAGGTTTGCGACAAGTTCAATAAACGCGACGTGATGTTTTGGATCAAAACCGCTGAGATACCTATCGTGATGTTGGCGTTCGTCGGGTTCTATGTGCACAACCTTTGGCTGACGCTGGCCGCGATGCTCTTGTTGGCCGTTCAGAGTTCATTTTTTGGTCCTGCCAAGTACGGCGTATTGCCAGAGATTGTCGCCGAGAAAAACCTCAGCATGGCCAATGGCATTGTCAACATGCTAACCAACATCGCAGTGATTGTTGGGTCACTGTTGGCAGGTCCACTTTGCGATATGTTTGATCCCAAAGAAGCAGCGGAAACGGGTTTGAACTGGGCGCCAGGCGGCGCGATGTTATTTGTCGCCGTCGCCGGATTTGTTTCGGTTCTATGTTTTCCAAAAATGAAAGCGTCGAGTCCAGATTTGAAGTTCGACTTCAACCCGTTCACGACCTACATAGAGTCCTTTAGCGAAATGAGAAAAGGACCTTTGCTGGCCGTTGTCTTCGCATGGGCAGGTTTCTACATGATCGCCATGATTTCCCTGCTGATCTTGCCTGAATACGAAGCCATTTTGGCAATCACTTACACGCAAACCAGTTACCTGATGGGGATTTTGGGAGTGGCGATTGCGATCGGTAGCGTGATCACCGGTGTCATTTCTGGCGAGGAAATTCGGCCTTGGTTGATTCCTGTTGGTGCGGGCGGAATGTCCGTCGCGTTTTTGCTTTTGGGTGCGCTGACACCCAGCTACATGATGGTCAGCGGGTTGATTTTTGTTGCCGGTTTTTTCGCGGGGTTCTACATCGTGCCACTCCAAGCACTGATTCAAGTGCTCTCGCCAGTAGAAGAACGTGGGCGGATCATTGGAACGGCAGGCGCGATCTCGTTTTGCTTTAGTTCGATCGGGCCATTGATTTTCTGGATTGCCAATAATCCATTGGGAATCGATGCCAACCGGATCTTTCTGGTCTGTGGAGTACTATCAACGATCGGCACAATTTATGGATCGATCAAACTGAGCAAGATCATGGAGTTTAGGGCAGCGGCAAACAGCCAAAGTGACGAAGGATCGTCCGCGAAATAAGTGCCCAAGTCCCGTAGTGGAAGTGATCAACGGATTGTTGATTAGTTGCATCGCAATGAGCCGATGGGCGATAGCCCCGGTTATTGACGGGCTGGTTGTGCTCGAAACCGGGGCTATCGCCCTGCGGCTCAAAGGTTTCTGAGTCTGGTTAAAG
>CAYNNP010000262.1:0-8951 GCA_964398215.1 uncultured Pirellulaceae bacterium
AAAGGCGAAGCCGATCCCGAAGGACCGACCCCGCCTCGCACGGGGGGACGCTTAAAATCTTGTTGTCACTCAGGCAGTGGCTGCGTCCCCGCTACACAATGAACTGTAGTCCGAGAGTGTTGCAGAGAATGTCTCTCTTGAGCAAAAACGCAAAGTGATGGCATCTAGCATGGTAAAAACGTCCGAATATGCGGATCGCACCGATTAATGGCTAAGAATCGGGTTCCCATCGGGACGTCGGATGCTGATTTGTCTATTATCAGGGCAAACCCTGCAGCCTTGACGACGTGGTGGAAAGGATCCAATGATCGAAATCTCTATTGAAGGCCCAAATCAAAACCAGAAATACAGTAACGTTTCGATTCCCTGTGTTTTGGGACGCTATGCGGACGAGGCAAATCCAGAACTTGCCATTGATGATCCGTTTGTTTCTCGCAAGCATGTCCAGATCGAGGACAACGAAGGTGGTCGTTTGCGAATTCGGTGTGTTGGACGAAGCGTGGTCTGCCTATCAAACGGTCAAGTGCTTGAAAGTGGTGATGATGCGACGGTTTCACTGCCAATCGAAATTACCGTGGGTCGATCGAACATCGCGATCCAAAAGATAGATCTATCCATGAGCATCTTGAGTTCACCGCCCAGCATGTCTGGCGATGTGAATCCGATCGAGATGTCCATGGTGATTCGCACAGCGGACGAAAAAGTCACCAACGATCAGTTGATCGATTGGTTTCAGTCGTTGACCAAGTTGCAAGAAACGGCGATTGGTCGCAAGGATTTCTGTATGCAAGCAGCCAAGTCAGTCGTGGATATGATTGGTCTGGATCGATGCGTGTTGCTTTCGCGTGAGGACGGAGAATGGGAAGTCGAAGTTCATCATGGCGAGTCGCAGCCGAATGAATTGCTTTACAGTCACAGCGTCGTGTCGGCAGTCGAGAATTGCAAAAAGACAATCTTTGATCAGTCTGTAAAGTTTGACGAGGCCAGAAGTTTGGCAGGTGTGTCAGCCTTCGTTGCGTCTCCGATACTTTCGGGTGATGGCGAAATGATTGCCTGTCTATTTGGATCGCGCAAGGTTGATGTGCAAAAGAGTGATACTGGCGTCAGGCCGTTGCAGGCACAACTCGTGCAAGTAATCGCAGGAATCATTGGCAGCCGATTGGCGCGAATGGACGCGGAAGCCGAGCAGACTCGAACTCAAGTACAGTTGGAACAGTTTGCGTCGCCAGCTTTGGTGCGAGAAATGCAAGCCAACCCGCACTGGTTGGAAGCCCAGGAACGTGAATTGACAATGTTGTTCGGCGACATTCGCGGCTTTTCGACATTAAGCGAGCAACTCTCCGCAGCCGACTTGTATTCATTTGTCCGTGACACAATGGATTGCATGACGAATGTGATCATGCAGCACGGGGGTTATGTGTTCAGTTACGCTGGCGACGGAATCGCCGCAATGTGGAACGCACCTGGAGAATCCACGTCGCATGCCAGCGACGCCTGCCGCGCGGCTTTGGCGATCCAATCAGGCCTCGCGTCAGTGGATGCGATTTGGAAAGATCGAATTGGGGCAGCGGTCCAAGTTGGCGTGGGAGTTCATACCGGCAATGCGCTGGTCGGCAACTCGGGCAGCAAAGCACGATTGCATTACTCGCCGCTCGGACGGCATGTGAATCTTGCGAGTCGCCTAGAAGGTGCTACAAAGCAGTTCGGAGTTCAAGCGTTGATCTCCGAGACGACTCAGCGTGCGATCAGTAGTGAACTAGCCAATCGTGACTTGGGAGAAATTGCCGTCGTCGGAATCGACCGCCCGGTTCGAGTATTCCAATTGGCAGATCAAGAGCCCGAGTCAGGCGAGTGGAAAGAGCATCAAGAACTGTTGGCGATCTTTGAACGCGGTAATCTTGATGAGGCGAAAGAGCGCGCGGTGCTGCTGCTGAATTCACCAGATGGCCCTACCAAAATGCTGGCAGAACTGATCGGAGAAACCAAGTCGGTCAGCGACACGGTTTGGAAACTAATGAAGAAGTAATTAGCCGAACCATCGTGATTGACAACGAATTCGCCGAAAAGTATCTGCCCGTTTATCGCGATGGGTTGTTGAACGATACGTTGCCATTTTGGATTCCACGATCGGTAGATCAAGAGCACGGCGGGTTCATGGTAGCGCGCGGACGTGCGGGCGAAGTGATTGACACTGACAAGGGCGTCTGGCAGCAAGGCCGATTCACTTGGTTACTGGGCGAGCTGTACAACAACGTCCAGAAGCGCGGTGAATGGCTGGAACTGGCCAAGCATGGAATCGACTTTATCCAGCGTAAATGCTTCGACGCAGAAGATGGCCGGATGTGGTTTCACGTTACGCGTGAAGGACAACCTATTCGAAAACGTCGATACGCTTTCAGTGAAAGCTTTGCGGCAATCGCTTACGGCGAACTAGCCATGGCAATGAACGAGCAATCGCATGCCCAAAAAGCACGTCAGCTCTTTTCCACATTTGTCGACCATAATACTTCACCCAAAAATGTGTCCGCGAAATTCACCGACGTAAGGCCGACCAGAAATATTGGGTTTCCAATGATCACGATTGTGACTGCACAGGAATTGCGGCAATCAATTGGATTGGAAAACGCAAACGCGGTGATTGACCAAGCGATCGACACGATTCGTGAATTTCATATCAAACCGGATATCGCCTGCGTGATGGAAACGGTTGGCCAGAACGGGGAAATACTTGATCACTTTGACGGACGGACTCTGAATCCTGGGCATGCGATCGAGGGTGCTTGGTTCATCATGCAGGAAGGACGTGATCGCCGTGACGATGAATTGGTCCAGCTGGGTTGTCAAATGCTGGATTGGATGTGGGACAGGGGCTGGGACAATGAGTTTGGTGGGCTTTTGTATTTCACGGATGTATACCAAAAACCCGTCCAAGAATACTGGGCCGATATGAAATTCTGGTGGCCGCACTGTGAAGCAATCATCGCGACTCTAATGGCCTACCAATTCACAGGTGACGAAAAGTATCGACGCATGCATCAACAGGTTCACGACTGGACGTACCAGCACTTTCCTGACCACCAGCAAGGTGAGTGGTTTGGGTACTTGGATCGTACTGGGCGCGTAACGACCAAACTGAAAGGCAACCTATGGAAGGGCCTCTTTCACATTCCGCGCATGCAATTGGTTTGTAGCCAGCTGCTTGGCAGCGCTATCGCAACCGGCTGAGGTTACGGGCGACACGATTCACGCTGATGTGTCGTGTTCATTCTGCTCCAGTTGTGTTCGCCGCATCGCGAACAAGTATAAAGCGACACCTGTCCAGACGAACAGAAATCCGATCAATCGCGAATGATCAAACTGCTCGCTAAAAATGAAAACACCAACGAAGAACTGAATCGTTGGCCCCATGAACTGTAGCAACCCCGATGTTGAAAGTGGAATGTGTTTGAGAGCTGTTGCATACAGCGCCAGTGGGGTCACTGTTGCCAATCCACTTCCGATTAGAAAAACGTTGACCAACCAGTCGCTGCCAAACACGGATCCGTCTGACTGTGTCGATTGGTAGCCCAGAAAAATGAGTGCGGGAATGAACAGGAAACCCGTTTCGAGTGTTAGTCCTGTCAACGCGGTTTGTGCGACTCGCTTTTTCACAAGGCCATAGAATCCGAACGAAAGGGCAATCGCGATCGCCAACCAGGGAATGCCGGTTGCCGAACGGCCCATGTAGGCCACTCCGAACGAAGCGAGTCCCACAGCGATCCACTGAACCACTCGAAGACGCTCGTTTTGAAAGACAACTCCCAACAGAACGACAACTTGTGGACAGATGTAGTAACCCAAACTAGCGTCCAGCGCGCGGTCGTGAGTCACAGCCCAGACGAATCCAATCCAGTTGATTCCGATCAGCACCGCTGCCAATGCAAACATCCGCAGCGTTGGCCCGTCGCGGATCGCCAATTTGAACTCTTGTATCTTTGGCAAAGCAAAATGATTGCTGTTGCGAGCGAAAAACAGCACTCCCGCTAAAAGAGCAAGTGACCAAATTGCGCGATGGGCGACCAAGCTAAACGAGTCGATGCTCTTGAGAAAATAGACGTAGAGTGGAAAGAATCCCCAGCAAAGTTGAGCTGCAACAGCGCACAGAATCCCAAATCGGGTTTGATCGGCTGTTGGCGTTGGTGTGGACACTCAGGCTGTTTTTTTTCTTGTGCCTACAGCCCTGCCAAGTGCTTGATGCTCTGCTGGATACTTTTGATGGGATGTGGCGAGTGGTCTTGTTCCACGTGGCAGTGTTTGACTCCTGCTTCAGCGGCAACCTTGATAATCGGTTCCATGTCGATCACTCCATCTCCGATCTCTTCGAATGCCTCTTTCGGAATGCCGCCATAGTTTGGCGTCTTGAGATCTTTGCTTAGATCTTTCAGGTGCAGCTGCGAAACTCGACCCTTCAGCTGACGGATCAATTCAACTGGATTTTTGCCGCCGACCTGGATCCAAAACACATCGACTTCAAAGTGCATGTCTGGCGAAAACCCATCGATCATCACCTGATATCCGGTTGTCCCGTCCATTGGTTGGAACTCGAAAGCGTGGTTGTGGTATGCCAGTTGAATCCCAACTTTCTTGGATTGCTCGGCAGCTTTGTTGCTAAGTTCGACAACTCGCTTGTAGTCATCGATTGTCTTGCGATCTTTGTCATGAAGGTAAGGGATCACTAGGTCGGTCAGCCCAGCGTCCTTGGCTTGATCCAATATCTTTTGAAAAGACGGCACACCCTTTTGTTCGGGATGAAAGATGGAGTCCCAGTTGAAGTGCGAGGACTTCATCGCCAAACCATTGTCTTTGGCAGCTTTCATCATCGCTTCGGCATCTGGAAAGCCATAGCATTCGACTTGTTTGTACCCAGCGTCGGCAACGGCTTTCAAAGTCCCGGCGACATCCTTGTTGATTTCATTGCGAAGCGTGTAAAGCTGAATGCCTATTTCGTTTCGGTACTTGTTGTCTTTGTCCAAGGCCATGACCCAGCCTGGTGTGCTGATCGTTGCAACTGCAGCTGCTGTTGAAGCCAAAAATTCTCGACGTCGCATTTCTGTTTCCTTTTGTTTGTTGGCAAGTCTACACGGGTGCAAGCAAGCCACTTAGCCGTTGATGACACGTATCAAAGTTTAGTCCGTCAGTCCCAGCGGTGTTCCAGCTGGGATTTTATGTCCGCGTAAAAATTCGATTGCGTCCATTTCGCGTTTTCCGGCGGGTTGCAGACGCATGATCTGTACAACGCCGTCAGCGACTGCGACGAAGAATCCGTCACCGGCAACTACCTCTCCCGGTTGGGAGCTACCAGGGTCAATATCGGCACGCGCGATTTTCTTGATTGCCAATCGGATTGGTTGTTTGACTGTGTCAAGTTGCAAGTGTGTGAACGCGATCGGCCAAGGCTGCATGCCACGAACATGACAACTGATCTCAGTATAGCTCTGCGTCCAGTCGACCATTCCCTCCGCCTTGCTTAACCGCGGCGCCTTGGTGACTAGGTCGGGATTTTGTTGTTCGCCAATGTTGGATTCACCGTCCCAGTTGACCAGCATTTCAACGGCTTGGATCGTTGAGGTGACGCCAATATCGGAAAGGCGTTCTTCTAGTTCACCTGCCGTTTCATCATCTCTGATAGCAGTTTCCGCTGTCGCTAGGATTGGTCCACCATCCAGTCGTGGTGTCATGTGAATCACACTCACACCGGTTACTTTATCGCCGCTTAAAAGTGCTCGTTGAACCGGAGCAGCACCGCGATAGGCTGGTAGAAGCGAACCGTGCAAGTTGATTCCACCCAGGCGGGCAGCGGCCAATGCAGCCGGTTTTAAAATGTGCCCGTAGTCACAGACAACCATCAAGTCAGCGTGTTGCTGAATCGCGTTTTCGATTGCATCAGGTTCGTTGATGCTGGCAGGATCAAATACTGGCAATCCATGATCGTCGGCCCATTGGCGAACAGGATTTGGCGGAGGTCCTTTGCGGCTTTTGACGGGAGGTGTCGGCTTGGTGACGACGAGCGCGATCTCATAACCGCCGGCACGCAGTGCCTCGAAGGATGGAACCGCAAACGGCCCAGTCCCCATCAGGATCAGTCGAAGTGTTTTTGAGTTTGTCATTGATGCCGACAATTGGATTTCGCTCAGGTGTACTTTTCTAGCCAGATGTTCAGGCCTTTGACCAATGCTTCGTCACTTTCAATGGAGCCAGTTTTCTGCTTCGACTTGAAATCCGTTTCCAGCACATTCAACTGACCTTCGATATCGTGCCTAGCTCCATCGGTCATTCGGTCAAAGAACATGATGCCGTCCAGGTGATCGTTTTCATGCTGCAGCACGCGCGAGAGAAACCCATCGACTTCGCGTTCGACTGGTTTGCCATTGATGTCATAGGCGCTGAGCGTGATACACTTGGGCCGAACGACCTCGCCCCCGACACCTGGCAGGCTCAAGCAACCTTCTTCCATCGAATGATTGCCACCGCGTGGCAATTGAAGTTCTGGGTTGATCAGAATCAGTTCTTCGCCCTCGCCACGTTTTCCTGTGTCGTTGACGACGAACATTCGGAGTGGCAAATTGACTTGATTGGCTGCCAGTCCAACGCCATCAGCCTCATACATCAATTCGACCATTTGATGTGCGATGTCCTTGAGCGCTTGATCCACACGTTTGATCGGCTTGCTTTTGAAGCGGAGCGTCGGATGTGGATAACTGATGATGCTAAGGTCCATGATTCGTCTTCTTTGGATGGAATGCGCGGCGTTCTTTGCGAGCGGCGAGCGTTCGTTGAATCGTACTGTCTGTGCTAGTGTCTCGGGAGGACGAGCGGGAACGATGGCATGTCGGAGCGCGTCAATTTATCAGCATAACCACGAAAAAAAGGCGGCCCGTTGCCGGGTCGCCTAATCGTTGGATTTTCCTCATCAGCGATGAGGGCACTAAGCCGTTTTGAGGAAATGGCTGCTCGAACTACTTCAGTTCGACAGTACCACCAGCCTCTTCGACTTCGGCTTTGACCTTTTCGGCGTCTTCCTTGGAAGCAGCTTCTTTCAAAGTTGCAGGAACGCCTTCGACCATCTTCTTGGCTTCCATCAGAGAAGCACCCGTGATGTTCTTGACGACCTTAACAACGTTCAGCTTCTTGTCACCGAAACCAGTCAAGACGACATCAAATTCTGTCTTCTCAACTTCTGCAGCACCACCGCCATCACCGGCAGCCACCATGACGGCTCCGCCACCAGCGGCAGGCTCGATGCCATGCTCTTCTTTCAAGTAATCGCTCAGCTCTTTAGCTTGCTTGAGCGTCATATCTGCGATCTTATCGCCCAGTTCTTTTGCTTCTGCGCTGAATTCAGCGACTGCTGCTTCTTCTGACATTTCAAATACCTCAAAAAACGGTTTTAGTGGTTTGCTTATCCAAGCACGTGAACGTGGACTATTCGTCCTTGTCCGCGATTTGTTTGATCTGGCTGTTCAACATCTTTCCAGGACCAAGTATTGCAGCCGAAAGGGTTGCACCTGGGCCAAGGATCTGACCGACCAGTATGGAAAGTTGCTCTTGGCGACTGGGCCATTTGCTGACAGCTTTCAAGCCATCTGCGTCCAGTTTTTCGCCATCCATCACACCGCTGTCTGCGGTAAATGCTTCGTACTTTTCGTCGTCTTTATCAAGACGAACGAGTTCTTTGACCAACGAGACAAAATCTTCACCGCCCCAGCACAAGGCGACTTGGCCACCGACACCTTCAAAGGCGGGGGCAAGACTTGTGCCTTCGGTGGCGCGTCGGGCCAAGGAATTCTTGACCACATAAAGGTTGATGTCTTTTTCGGCTAATTCGCCGCGAAGATCATTCGTTGAGTTGGCGTCCAGCCCAACGTAGCTAACCAGGACAGCGTCTTCGACACCATCCAAGCGACGCTTGATATCGCGGGTCACCAAATCTTTGACGTACTTACTCATCGTCTAGGTTCACTTGCGTAGGGTGGAATGGGTCTAACAAACGATCCGAACACTTGGGCTCATCGTTCCAGCGATCGCAATACCCTTGATGTAAGTACCTTTGATCGTCTGTGGTTTCAGGCCTTCGATGAACTTGATGAACGTTTCAATGTTCTCGGTCAGCTTTGGCGAGTCAAAGCTCATTTTGCCGACCATCGCGTGGACGTTACCACCTTTATCGTTTCGGAATTCGACCTTACCGGCCTTGTACTCACCAACAACTTTGGCGACATCGGGAGTCACGGTTCCAGCTCGTGGGCTGGGCATCAGGCCTCGAGGACCCAAGACGCGACCAAGTGGCCCGACGACTCCCATCATGTCGGGAGCAGCGATACAGACATCAAAGTCCGTCCAGCCATCTTTGACTTTCTTGGCCAAATCTTCTTGGCCGACTTCGTCTGCACCGGCTTCTTCGGCTGCTTTTGCTGCGTCGCCTTTGGCGAATACGATGATGCGTTGTTTTTTGCCAATCCCGTTTGGCAAAACCAAGCTTCCACGAATGATCTGGTCGGCTTGGTTAGGATCCACGCCCAATCGCATATGAATTTCGACCGTTTGATCAAACTTGGTCGTATCGTAGCTCTTCAATGCGTCAACCGCGGCTGCAAGCGGCAGCGGGTTTTTCGGCTGTTTTTCAAGCGCGGCGCGATATCTCTTTGACTTTTTACCCATATGGTCACGACTTTTGGTTGTCGGGTGGTTTGGCGAAATCACCAGGCCTGACCAACAAAGTCAGCGGCAAGTTCTCCCACTTCATCACCAAGATCGGCTGGTGAAGCGGCAGAATTTGGCTGATTTTCCCAAGATCGTCAACGCCAATCGAGGTTTTTCCCCAGAAAAACAACCATCGCGACAAATCAGCCCACTTTCAGCACCGCTGCAAAGCAGATTGTTGCTTTGCATTTTGGTAACCCGACGCGTGAGCG
>CAYNNP010000263.1:0-8871 GCA_964398215.1 uncultured Pirellulaceae bacterium
CAATCAACTGATCTGAACCATCTGTCAACTGACAACGAAGTTAAGGAACTTTGCTCCCAGTGCGTAGTTTGCATGCGATTTATTTCGGCGTCATGCGTCTAAGCAATGGGGTGGGATTTTCCATTCCACTGGCGGACAACCCCGCCCCCTTGGGAGGGATTATTCGCAGCAGTTTGTGAATTCCGCTGTGGTCGATTGATGGTTGGCGATACCTGCGCGACAGGCCGTTGTTGAAAACAAGTAATAGCGCAAAAACGGGGCGACGGGATTTGTGAAGAGAATTACCTGAGCGACAGTTGATTTGATGAATCGAAAGAAATGGATCATTGCGGGCACCCTGTTTGCGATAGTGGCTGGATTCTTTGTTTTGCGCGAAGACACCTCGGACCCGCAGTATCGGAATCTGCTTGCGAAAGAGGCAAAGAAAAAACAAGTCGCAGCGCTCTCTTCATCGAAGCAGGCCTTAGAGCAAGCTGAAGTGCGTGAGCAGGTTAGCCAGAGTGACTCAGCTGATTTTGTGAAAAAAGCCATTCCAGAACTCGAAGAGTTCACCTGGCGCACCACTCGCGTCTGGAATCTGCCGCTGAACAATCCGCCGATCACATCGCGCGCGGATGCGTTTTTCATGAAGCCGGATGACACGGTAATTGGACTGTTGGTCGACGGACGTGCGCGGGCGTATCCGTGGTACGTGTTGGCAAACTACCATGCCGTGAATGATCACATCGCGGGCAGGCCAATAATCGTCAATCTTTGCGAAGCCTGTAACGGCGCGGGTGCATTTTTTGCAAACGTAGCGACAACCACACTGGACTTTCGACCGAAAGGCGTGAAGAACGGAACTTGGTACGCGGTTGATTTCCAAACCGAAAGCCACTGGTTTCCCTTTAGCGGCGAGGCCTTTGAAGGGCCGCTGGCGGGCACCAAGCTAGAACGAATTCCATGCTACTTTTCGACTTGGCGCGAATGGTCCGACGACCACCCCAACACAACGGTCGTGCAAAGCAATGACGAAGTTCGACGGCGTGATCATGGTGCGATCAGCCACATGGCGAATACCGAGAACTTCAACCCCAGTCTGTTGAAGCGAATCATGGATCCTGCTCCCAATCCAAGACGCGATTGGCTGCAGACCTATGACTTGGTTTTCGGATTTGTTCCAGGCAAGGATGACTCGGCGATCGCCTACCCAATCAACGTTTTGAATCAATCAGACGAACCGATTCAAACGCAAATCAACGGCGAGCCAACCGTAATTCTTTTGCAAAAAAAATATCAAGTCAGCGCATTCATTCGCAAACTCGATGGCGTTGAACTGAAACTAAAAGTGACTAGCAAAGATCCTTTTCTGATGACCGATCAGCTGGGCAACGACTGGGACGTTTGGGGACGCATTGTCTCGGGGCCCAACCACCCCGCAAAGATGGATGCAGCAGACGGCTACCTTACCAAGTGGTACGAATGGATCGAAAACTATCCAACGTCGCAACTGTTCCCTGATCATCTGGACGATGTGGCCGCGTCACCTGCAAATCAGGCGCTGCAAACGCAAACGGTCGCCCACAATGTTTCAGCCGACAATACTGATGTAACACTGGGCGAAGATCAGCAGAGATTGATTTGGGATTTGGAGCATTCGACATTCGAACTGGAATGGAAGTTTGGCGAAATCGTGAAGAAAGCGATTCGCGAACGAGACTCCAAATCGCTTCGAAATTGTTTCTTGCCCAACGCGTCGGGTACGTTGCTTGCAGTCAACGAAAATGATGTTGATCAAGATAGCTGGTGGCACCAGGAAGCCACCGCCCACGGTGACGAAGAGAGTTTTATTCCGGCGGAATCAGCCGACGACCTGGTCCACTACTTGATGCAGGAAACATCAAGGTTCACAGAGATCAGTGGAATGAGTCTTCGTGTTCTGCACATCCATCCCGATATGCAAGTTGAAAACCAGTACCTGTTAAATGTGCTGCTGACAGCTAAGGGTAAAGATGCCAACGGCGTAGCATCGCTTTACTCCAAGCATGACTTGGTGGTCCATTACAAGAATGACCAAGACATCATTGACGGGCAGATCGTCCGCAAGTGGGATGTGAAATCGATGGCGTTTCATGGCGCCAAAAAGCCTTTCTTTGTCGATGCGACAAGCGACTATGGCTTGGACAGAGTAAGACTGCCTGACAACTGGAAATTGGCAGAGGGCGACCAGATTGACTCTTACACAAGTCAAATGGCTGTCGCTGATTATGACAACGACGGCTACTTGGACATCGCGGTATCGACCATCCAAGGCGCTCAAGTTTTGCTGCGATCGATCGAAGGCAAACGCTTCGAGGATGTGACTGAAAAGGTGGGGCTTCCAAAGGGACGGTTCTTTTCGTTCACAACATTTTCCACTTGGATCGACTATGACAACGATGGCTTCCAGGATTTGTTGATTGGGCGAAATCTATATCACAACGAACAAGGCAAGCGATTCACGCTGGCGACTTATTCGGCAGAATTGAAGTTCAGAGCGGCATCCATGGGCGCGGTTGTTGCAGATTTCGATTGCGATGGATGGCTGGATTTGTACGTCCTGAACCACATGGGCGACGAAAAAGAGATGAAAGGGTTCGTGACCGACAACTCAACTGCCGGTGTCCCGAACCAACTTTGGCGAAACCTGGGCAATGGTAGCTTCGAGGATGTAACGTCCAAGGCCGGAGTCGATGGAGCGGCAAGACACAGTTTTTCTGCATCCTGGTTCTTTGCAAATGAAGATCGCTATCCTGATCTTTATGTGGTCAACGATTTCGGACGAAACTGTCTGTTTATCAATCAAGGCAACGGTACGTTCCAAGATGTGACCGAAAGTGCTGGCGTTGGCGATTTTGCAAACAGCATGGGGATCGCGACGGGAGACATCGATAACGATGGGACGACAGAGATTTACGTTGCCAATATGTTCTCTAAAATGGGCAGGCGTATCATCGATCATGTCAGCGAAAGTGATTATCCAGACGGCGTCTACAAAGGCATTCAGGGTTCATGTGCTGGAAGCCATCTGTACAAACTGACCGAAGGGAATCACCAATACAAAGAAATCAGCGTCGACAAACATGTGAACGCCGTTGGCTGGGCATTTGCTCCTGTGTTTTCTGACTTTGACGCCGATGGACTGTTGGACATTTATGCAGCAAGCGGTTTCATTAGCACCAATCGCCGCAAGCCAGATGGCTGATCGTGCTTTTGGAAGGCTGTCGTGTCACAGCCAATGAACATGCAATGCACAATCGAAGCGAAAGGCGATGTAGACAGAAAGTCTGGAGAGTTCTGGGTCGAAAACCCATTCGAGATGCTTTCGGGAAAGCATAACTTTAGTGCGTACGAGTCCAACAAGTTTTTCTTGAACAAGAAAGACGAGCCGTTTGTCGATCTTTCCTACGAGTCTGGTGCCGACATCGATTCTGATTCACGTGGTGTCATTGCCGCCGATTTTGATCGTGATGGCGATATGGACTTGCTAGTGTCAAACGTAGGCGGTGGTTCGCTTCGCCTGTTTTTGAATCAAATCCCATCCGAAAACCATCGTGTTCAAATCAAGTTGAATCCTACCAAAGGCAACCGCGACGGCATTGGTTCACGCGTGATCGCCCACATTGGTGACCAGCAGATTCTGCGTGACGTATTTCCGTCCAACGGTTTCATGGGGCAGACTGCACCAGAGCTGATTCTGGGAACAGGTGACGCATCCAAAATTGACAAACTGACTGTCCGGTGGCCCGATGGCACTGAACAAGAATTCGCAGACGTGCCAGTGGATTGCCAAGTCGAAGTCAAACAGAACGACCCTGAGCTAACGACCAAAATACAAGCATGGGATCGATAGCGCACACCTGAATTGCCATCGACGAACTACTCGTCGCCCAAAAATTCAGAGGCAACGGTGTCGGCAAACATGATTCCGCGTTCCGTAAGCATGAGTCGGTCGTCGTCTTGATCGATCAAGCCGTTGTGCTGACATCGATCGATGGCATCGCGGCATTCATCGGCTATTTGCACTCCCGTTTCGAGCGAGAGCTGCGCGATATCAATCCCGCACAGCATGCGAATCCCAAAGGCCGCGCGTTCGCGCGCGTACTGAGTCAACGAAATGGAATCTCGTTCGGCAGTCGCGTCACCTGTGGCTGAAACCATCTTTAGGTAGGTCGTTGTGCTGCGATGATTGACTTCGCGTTTTCCATTTACGAAACGCGCCGCACCTGGCCCCACCGCATACCAGCCTTGCCCGCTCCAGTAAGCAAGATTGTGGCGGCAACGCGATTCGGACTTTGCGAAATTGGAGATCTCGTACTGCACAAATCCGTTTGCAGCGCAGGCAGCCCGCGACGCTTGATACATCTGAACCTCGATGTCTTCTGTGGTAGCGCAAAGCTCACCTCGTTTTCGCCGACTCCAGAACGAGGTGCCTTTTTCAAATGTCAACGCGTACGTGGAAAGGTGTTGAATCGGCAGCGAATGAGCGATCGCAAGGTCGGTTTCCCACTCGTCCACCGTCTCCCCTGGTGCGGCAAAAATCAAATCGATCGACACGTTTGGGATTCGATTCCCAGCGGTCTCGATGGCGTCAATCGCGCGTGACTTATCGTGACTGCGTTCCAGCATCAACAACTTGCTTTGATTGAACGACTGAACACCGAGACTGATTCGGTTCAGCCCGTGCTCGGCCAGCAAGTCGATCACGTCGGTGCGAATGTCTTCAGGATTGGCTTCGGCCGACCATTCGCAGCCATCAGCCAGTTGGCACCGGTCGGAAATGATCGCTAGAAAGCGCGAAAGCTGCTTGGGCGGCAAATGAGTCGGAGTGCCACCACCAACGAAAACCGTATCCAAAACTGGATTTCCCAGACCCGCTAGCTCGATATCAATCGCATCGATGTATCGATCGATCAAGTCATCACGGCCTGCAATCACACTGAAATTGCAATAACCGCATCGATGTCGACAAAACGGCACGTGGACATACAAGGCTCGTGGTACCGGCCATCCACCGGGCGGATGGTCGGGTACCGAAGAGCCATTGTCTGCCGTTACAGCCACAGTTTCAGCCGCCCGTCCAACATGCCGGGCAGCGCGCGTTTGACCATCTTTTCCACCTGATGCTCGCTATAACGCGTGCTCAAATGGCCAGCGATCACCAATTCGTTTTTGAATTTGTCAGAGCGCTCACGATAGTCGTCCACGTGCATGTGACCATGCTTATGGATCTTGCCTCGGGTATGTTCCGGAGCAACAAACGTCATCTCACTAATCAAAATTCGCGACTCGTAAAACACTGGATTCTTATCCAATCCAGGTGGCGACGTATCACCGGTATAGGCGACGATCGGTACTCGTGTTTCTTTCGTCACTTCCGCGCCCGAAAGGCGCAGGTCGCGGATCTCGTTCCCAGCCAAGTCCTGGAATTCAGGCTTCAGCTTATGGCGTCGTTGATGCACAACGAATCCAAGCGAATCGATTGTGTGACGCGTTGGCAATCCGGTGACTAAGTACTCACGACCAAGTTCAATTTCGTCACCAGCAAACATGCCAACCAACTCGCATGGCATGCCGCCACGATCAAGATGCTTGAATGTCTGCAACATTTTCCACGCAGCATCGACAGCGGAATCGGGAAGATAGATGATCGGTGGATCCATCTTCATCATGCGTCGTCGCGACACGTAGGCTGGCAAAGCAGCAATGTGATCCAAGTGCGCGTGCGAGATGAACATGGTCGGCGTTCCCATGAAATCCCAAGGCTGGATACCAGCATCAAACAGAATCTTTAACTCATTGACTCTCCAACAAGTCTGCACTGCGGCGCGCGAGTACCCTTCAATGGTCAGGCCATTGTGTTCATGCGATAGAACGGGAACGTTTTCGACCATCTTTGTATATTCGATTCGATTGTTCGATGATTTTTGCTTCACCCTCCTCTGAGAGGGTCGAGCGAGAGGAGGGTTCGCTCGTTTACATATCTACGTCGCAAGGCCACGTACAAATCCGTCGCTTTCCTGATTTGGTCCCGCTAGGAAGGCAGGCCAGCCAAAAAGATCGCCGACGAATCGCCGCATGTTAGCCGAACCAAGCTAGCGTGGTCGACCAGGCATGTTGCTGTCTTTGAATTCTTTGGATGTGTCGTAGCTATCGACTTCATCGACATCCAGTTCGCTAGAGTAGTTCGGGGTCCGAGCGATAAAAATATCGCCATGCTCATCTTGCTCGACAGCGGCCCCGTAATGCCGACTCAGTTCCAAAGTTGCCAGGAACCAACCGATCAACGACGACTTGTGGGTACTGGTTTCCACCAGATCCAACATCGCGACACGGTCTTTGTCGTTCAAATGCGTGTGAATCCGTTGCATATAAACGTGGATTGGCGTGTCATCATAAATGACTTCCGTTTGTGGCGGCGGCCCGGCTTCGCGCATGATCCGGCCAAACGCACTGACTAAATCCCAGATCTCCAAATCAACAATCGGCTGGTCACCTAATTCGACTCGGCGGCTAGGCAAGTCATCGCTCATTCGCTCGTAACGCTGCTGCCAACGTGTGCTCATTTCATCCAAGATTGATGCCGCATCACGAATTTCCTTGTACTGCAGCAGTCGTTCGATCAGTTCAGCTTGGGGATTCTCGATGGACTCCTCTTCCTCCTCTTCGTCGACCACCTTTGGTAGGACAGCGTGGCTCTTCATTTCGACCAGCATGCTGGCAAGGTCGATGAAGTCACTTACGTCACCAAGGTCCAGTTCTTTTAAGATCTCCAAGTACTCCATGTACTGGTCGATGACCTTGGAGAGTGACATCTCCAGCAAGCTAACCTCTTGCCGGCGCACCAGATAAAGCAGCAGGTCGATCGGTCCGCGATAAAGTGGCAATTCGATGCGAAAGCCCATGAGATGCCGTTTTTCGGAGATGTCGTTTGAGGAAGATGTGCGATCTGACTACATCATTATGACTTTATGGTGGAATCGGCAACGTCGCAAAACGCCGCTCTTGTTGGTTTTTCCAGTCAAAATTATGATGCGGCGCTCCCAATTCGGACTCTGCGTCCATTTTCTCCCTTTAGATGGCTCTTCCGATGCCTGACCCCAACCAGCGACACGTTCTAAGCGCTCTCGTACAGAATGTTCCCGGGGTGCTTGCCCATATTTCTGGGATGCTAGCCTCCCGTGGGTTCAATATCGACTCACTTGCAGTCGGTGAAACCGAAAACCCTGAACTGTCTCGAATGACGTTTGTGGTGGTGGGTGATGATCGCGTGCTGGAACAAGTTCGCAAGCAATTGGAAAAAGTTGTCACCGTCGTTCGAGTACTGGACATTTCCAGCCGTGACTTTGTCGAACGCGACTTGCTATTGATCAAAGTCAAGGCAACGGCGGGTTCGACCCGTGCGGAAATTCGCGAACTGGCCAACATCTTTCGGGGCAAGATCGTTGACGTCGGACCCGATGAAGTCATGGTCGAAATCAGCGGCCGTGAGAACAAAGTGCAGGCCTTTATCGAACGAGTTCGGCCTTACGAAATCACCGAATTGGTACGGACAGGTCGCATAGCGATGGTCCGTAGCGGGTGCGAGCAAGCTGCATCCGATGCTGCCAATTCGCGTCCGGCCGTTTCCACAAGTTAGACATTTGCACGTTCGCCCGCAGATCGGCACGCACTCTGGTTCTTTGAAATCAAAGGAATCCGAAACGCAGGCAATTTGATCTTTCCCAGCATCCTCTTAAACCATAGACACAAAAATGGCTGCCACGATTTACTACGAAAACGACGCGGACCTTTCACACTTGAAGGGCAAGAAGGTCGCGATCTTGGGCTACGGCTCGCAGGGTCATGCGCAAGCTCAAAACTTGCGTGATAGCGGATGTGACGTGATCATCGGTCAACGACCAGGCAGCCCCAACTATGACCTAGCTGTCTCTCATGGCTTTCAACCGATGTCGATCGCGGATGCCACCAAAGCAGCCGACGTTGTCAATTTGCTGTTGCCCGACGAAGTCCAAGGTGACATCTATCGCGACCAAATTCGCGATAACCTGTCTGAGGGCGACGTGTTGATGTGTTCACATGGTTTCAACATTCACTTTGGCCAGATCACGCCGCCAGCTGGAATCGATACGCTGTTGGTCGCTCCCAAGGGACCTGGTCACCTAGTCCGCAGCGAGTACGAAAAAGGCGGCGGAGTTCCCTGTCTGATCGCGCTTGGCGATGGTGCTGCGGAATCGACCAAACAAATTGGATTGGCATACGCTAAAGGAATCGGTGGTACACGCGGCGGCGTGATCCAAACCTCGTTCGCAGAAGAAACCGAAACGGATTTATTTGGCGAGCAAGTTGTCCTGTGCGGTGGGGTCAGCGAATTGGTGAAAGCTGGTTTTGAGACTTTGGTCGACGCTGGGTACCAACCCGAAATGGCCTATTTTGAGTGCATGCATGAACTGAAGCTAATCGTGGACCTGCTGTACGAAGGTGGTTTGAGCTACATGCGTTACAGCATCAGCAATACGGCAGAATACGGTGACTACGTTAGCGGCCCACGGATCATCACGGATGAAACGAAGGCAGAGATGAAACGGATCCTCAACGAAATTCAGTGTGGTGAGTTTGCACGTAAATGGATTTCAGAAAATCGTGCCGGTGCACCGTTCTTCAAAGCAACACGTCGCCGAGAACGCTTGCATGGTGTTGAGCAAATTGGTCTCCAACTACGTCGCATGATGACTTGGATCGAGGAGAAAGAAGTCGAGTAGGGGCCTCTGTGTGAAGCCGCAAATTCCTTGAAAAAATGGCCGGATTGATCTAACGTCGGATCATCAAAATTTGATAGCCTGAGTAATCAAC
>CAYNNP010000264.1:0-8841 GCA_964398215.1 uncultured Pirellulaceae bacterium
TTTGCCGCCGCAGTGATGCCAGAGAGCTGGATGATCAAAATTGCATTTCGGCTTGGTATCAAAGACTTTCCAGATGTACCACTCACCTATTACTTGGCCCGCAATCTGTCACTGATGTATGGATTTGTTGCTGTTGGACTTTTGGTGTTGATCCGCGATCTGAATCGATACATGGAGTTAGTTGGCTATCTAGCGCTGGGCACAATGGCATTCGGAGCTGGGCAATTGATCGTGAACGCGATGTCAGGTTTGCCAATTTGGTGGGTTGTTGGCGAAGGCGGTTCTACGATTTTTGGCGGAGCGTTGATGGCTTGGTTGCAAAGAGGCGCGAGCGCAGGCCGCTGAGACTTAATTTTGGGGTAGCTGGATTCGCCAGAATTCAGGCCGGTTGGTGAAACCCGAAGTCTGGCGACTCCGGCTACGGTCTGAACCTCGATTCAAAATCTGCGGAGTCGCAATCATCTGGCCTTGCTGTTGCAGCGAATGTGGGAAAACTTGTAAAAACGCCTCACGCTCCCAACTCCGAGGCACAAATGTCGAAAAACCCAATCAAAACACCACTGCGAAATGCTTGCTTGCGACTTCGCAACCGATTTGCCAACGGAAACGAGATCACAGAAGTTCTTGATCGATACAAAATCGATCTGGTTCTTGATGTGGGCGCCAACGTCGGCCAATACGCCCGTAATCTGATTCGTAATGGCTACAGAGGCCGGATCGTTTCGTTCGAGCCGTTGCCAACAGCGTTGCCGAAACTGCAAGAGAGCCGCTGGGGATTTGATAGCTGGGAAGTGAAACCGTTCGCACTGGGCAGTGAGAATTCAACCGCCACGTTGAACATTGCAGGCAATTCCATGAGCAGTTCATTGCGGGGAATGTTGCCAAGTCACGTGGAGGCCGCGCCAGAGTCCGCCTACGTGGATGAGTGTGTTGTCGAAGTAAAACGTATGGATAGTGTGATCGACAAAATCAAAAACAACGACGAACGATGCTACTTGAAGATCGATGTTCAGGGACATGAACATCATGTGATTGATGGAGCCATGGGGTGCTTGGATTCGATCACTGGAATTCAAATGGAACTGTCATTGCAGCTGCTTTATGAAGGTCAGATGGTCTGGCAGCAAGCCATCGATGCATTGGAGTCAAAAGGGTTCCAGTTGATGAAGATATGCCCTGGGTTCTGTGATCGCCGCACGGGGGCGATGCTGCAAGCGGATGGCATTTTCATTCGCAAGGAAGCCGTCAACGAACTAAAGATGGCGGCTTGATTTACTGAGCCGGTCGCGCTCTCTGGTTACTTGCGACGCACCAACAACCAAATCATCAGAATCATAAAGCCATGAACTTTGCTTCAACGATTTACAAACGCAGCCTATCCTCCGGAAAGGTTCAGCGTCGTGCTTGGCGTAAGTTACGGAAACTTTCCACTCGGTTGTTCTCCGATCCAGATTGCGAGATGGAAATTCATGGTCAGCGATTGACGATTCCGATGTCGCACCCGTTGCCAGAATACATGAGCAACTTTCCGCTCTACGACCGGTTGCCAAGCCGAATCAGCAAGTTCGTTCATCGCAGTTCCAATTTGAATTGCATTGATGTTGGCGCCAACGTTGGGGACACAATTGCTGCGTTTTACCAGCAAGAGACAGACGTTTTTTTAGCGGTCGAGCCCAACCCTAGTTTCAGCAAGTATCTGCATGCGAACTGGGGCTCCAATCCGAATGTCACGGTTGTCGAGGAAATCTGTTCTTCAGTATCTGAAACAGCGATGTGCAAGATCGATGAAAAGAACGGAACAGCATCGATCGCCGCATCGGATGATGGCACGGCCATGACGCGGCGAACTTTGGACGAGATGGTTGCTGACAACCAGACCGCGTCGCAGTGCAATGTTTTGAAAGTAGACACAGACGGTCATGACTTTGAAGTCTTGGCTGGTGCAAAGAATTTGATCGCAACAAATCAGCCAACCGTTTTGTTTGAATGCGAGATGTTCAGCAATCAGCATGTACACGATTGTTTCGCGATCATGAAGTTCTTTGCAGCCTCTGGCTACGATCAGTACATGTTGTACGACAACTTCGGATATTTGATGGGTCGTTATCCACTGGATGATCTGAACGCGTTGCAGAATCTATTCTTTTACGAATTGACGAGTCCGTTTCATTACTTTGACATACTGGTAATGAAACCAAACGAGATCCGCGAGTTCTACGAATGTGAAAGCGAGTTCTTTTCGGCTCTGGCACCAGACAACCGCCGTGATACTGCGCGGGAAGTCGCTAGTTTCGTGAAGTCTACTGCTGCGATCAAACGGGCTGCTTGAATCAAAAACTGCCGGTCGCCTGCTACGCGCGGTACAGCATTCGTTCCAATCGATCCAAAGTTGTGACCATTTGGTTCCACTGCGTCACTACTTCCATCGTGGTCATTTCGGTAGCGTCCTGACGATCAAATCCTCGCTCGGATACACGAATGGTACCTGACAGCACTGACACGGATTCTTGACCTGATGTGGATTCTGAATGTTGGTCATCATCCATTGGGATGATCTGCTGCATGACTTGGTGAACGGCCCAAACAGCGGCTTTCATGGTAGTTTGTGCTTGAACGACCGATCGTGTGGTTCCGGATTGTACGTAGTATTTTGGCATCTGAGTTCTCTTTTGTTTACTTTGGGTTGGTGAATATCCTTCTGGTTTTGGTATCGCTGGCCCGCGGACACGTTTGGTCCAGCGGGGAAATCTGCCACCAATCAGGGGTAAAACACCGATTGTGAACGTGGCTCGGCAAGATCGTTATAGCCTGTTAAGTTTGACATCGTGTTGGTCATTGCCTTCTGTTCCTGCCCGCTCCGCAAACTGTTTTGATTGAATGAAGCTCGTTCATCATGGTGCCCACAAAGGCGTGACTGGATCGTGCCACCAGCTGTTTTGGGACGACAAAAACAGTTTGATGGTGGATTGCGGTATCTTTCAGGGCGAAGACGCGCGCAAGCATCCCAATCCTGAAATCGAATTTTCGCTGCGCGGCATCCAGAGCTTGTTGTTAACGCACGTGCACATCGATCACGTCGGCCGTGTTCCCTATCTCTTGTCCGCTGGATTCAAGCAACCGATTTACTGCAGCCGGCCAACGGCAAAGTTACTGCCGCTTGTGATGGAAGACGCGTTGCGAATCGGTTTCACTCGCTCGCGGCGGTTGATCGAAAAGTTTCTCAAGCATATTGATGACTTGCTCGTACCGCTTCCCTACCACGAGTGGCATGAGATCGAAGGCGGTCCACGGATTCGGCTTCGCCCAGCTGGTCACGTTTTGGGGTCAACAGTCTTTGAAGTCGAATTGCCGAGCGGTGAGCTTGCCGTCTTTTCAGGTGACTTGGGTAGCGGTTCTGATCCGATATTGAAGAGCCCATCGTCACCGCCGCGTGCAGATCTATTGGTCTTGGAAAGCACTTATGGTGACAAGCTTCACCCACCAGCCCAAGACAGACAATCGACCCTTGAGTCGGTGGTGCGACATTCGCTAGAGGACCAAGGCGTTACGATCATTCCCGCCTTCAGCCTTGGGCGAACGCAAGCGTTGCTGTATGAGTTGAACCGAATTTTCGAGCGTGTTCAGCAAACCGATGGCCAGTCGATCCTGAAACGAGTGGATGTGATCGTAGATTCGCCGCTCGCGTCACGATTCACGGAGCTTTACATTTCGCTCAAAGATTTCTGGAGCGAAGAAGCACAGTTGGTCTTGCAGACGAAGGACCAACCGCTTGTCTTTGAAAATTTGACAACGGTTGGTGGTCATCGCGAGCACCGTTCGATTGTTGACTATTTGGAAAGCAGTGAACTGCCAGCCATTGTGATCGCTGGCAGTGGCATGTGTACCGGTGGCCGAGTCGTCAATTATCTAAAACGATTCATGGATGATGAGCGGACGGACATCGTCTTTGTCGGCTACCAAGCATCGGGCACGCCTGGACAATTCATCAGCCGAGGAAGCGATTGGGTGTACTTGCAAGGCAAGCGTTACAATATCAATGCTGATGTGCACCGAATCTCTGGATACTCGGCTCACGCTGACCAAGCCGACTTGTTGCAGTTCGTAGAATCGATGGACGAAAAACCAAAACAGATTCGCTTGGTGCACGGCGAATACCAAGCCAAAAAGACGTTGGCGAAGAAGCTAACTGAGCTTGGTCACAACGTCGATTAGAAAATCAAAAATCAGAAAAAACGAATGACGGACGTAATCATTGTTGGCGCGGGCCTTGCTGGATTGTCGTGTGCCAACACTCTGGTAAACAACGGCAAGCAGGTCACGCTGTTGGAAGCAACCGACCGTGTGGGCGGCCGCGTGCGCAGCGATCATGTGAACGGATTCATTTTGGATCACGGGTTTCAGGTACTTCTAACGGCCTACCCCGCGTGTCGTCAGCTATTGGATTACGATGCGTTGGACTTGAAACCGTTTGAGCCAGGTGCGCTGATCCGACAAAATGGCCAATTCAAAGTGCTTGGCGATCCTTGGCGGCGACCGAATCAAGCCCTTGCGACGGTCATGAATCCGGTTGGATCGATGGGTGACAAGTTGCGTATCGCGAAACTGCGACAGCAAAGCCAATCGGGCACGCTGGAAGATCTATACAACCGAGAGGCGGAACCAACCGAGGCACGGCTCCAGAGTCTGGGTTTCTCCAGCAAGATGATCGATCAGTTTTTTCGTCCATTCTTGGGTGGCGTGTTTCTTGATGAGAGTTTGGCTGTTTCCAGTACCATGCTCGAGTTTGTTTTTCGAATGTTTTCCCTGGGTGACATCGCTGTTCCAGCGAAAGGAATGGCAGAAATTCCAAAACAACTCGCGGCCAAACTCCCCGATGGCACCGTGCACTTAAGAAAGCCGGTTACTTCGCTGGACAATCAGCGTGTTCAGCTTGCTGACGGGTCAACCTTGCAAGCGGACAAGATTGTTGTGGCCGTCGAAAGCAGCGCCGCAGCACGTTTGCTTTCCAATGAATCATTAGCAACGAAGTGGCGAAGCACGACTACCGTCTACTATGACGCTCCAACGTCTCCCAATCGTCAAAAGCTTTTGATGCTTCGTGGCGATGAAAATGGTCCCATCCAATCAGCATCCATCATGAGCGATATCTCGTCGGACTACGCGCCGCAAGAACGCGCGTTGGTGTCAGTCAGTATCAGCGAAGGCACCGAGACTGACGATCCTGAACAATTGGACCAGTCTCTGCTCCCAACGTTATCGAAATGGTTTGGCAGTGACGTTGACCAATGGCAACGCATTCGCGTTTACAACGTACCGTTTGGCGTGCCCGAATGCGGTTCAGTCGGAACGACACGGAACCTGCGGCCAGATGGCATGAATCCCAACACCTTTGTCTGTGGTGACTTTCTTGAATCGCCCAGCATCCAAGGTGCGATGAATTCTGGACTTCAAGCAGCCCAGCAGATTTTGGAATCGGCATAGCACCAATTTTGCGAGCCGTCCTACGTCGATAGCTGGATTGGCGATTTTGTGATTCGACAGGTAAACGTGCGATCCTTCTTTAGCTTGCCTGTGCAGAATATCATCGATAGAAACAAAAACCGCAGCGCGATGATTCGCCCTGCCGTTTCTTTGCTGTACTTTTTGTGGATGTACGTGGAAGCTTTGTTCCAAGGCTGGACGACAACCAGTTGCCGGTCGAAACCGTTTTCCTTCATTTTCGCACAGGCGAACGAGAGCACACGTTTGTATACGCCCATCCCTCTTGCAGCCTTGTCGATGTATGCACAGTAGATCCAGCCCTCGTTGGGTTTGAGCCGGAAATCGAATCCAAGATTCTGCTCGACAAAGTTCCCGAATCCGCCCCAGACGCCGCCGAGCAATTGTTGCTCATCCGCGATTTTGCCGGAAATGGAATAACCAAAGTGCTCTGCAGAACAGGACAAGGGAACCGAATTCCACGTCACCTCGCGCAGCTGCTGGGTGCTTTCAAGACCTTGGTGTTGCGTCAACTGAAACTGTTTGGTTTTGGCGTCATCGGCATCACCTAGCTGCGAAAGCTTGGCAACATCAAGATCAAAGACATCGCCAACTGAAAAACGAAACAGCCAAGCTGGGACGAATCGATTGAATGTTGTTTCTGCCAAGTGCAGCAGGCCTTGCGATTTCAGGCGTTTTACTAGCAGCAACATCGAGCGCAGCTCCATTCTAAGTACGAAAACAAGACAGACGTATCCGTATAAAACGTAGGTCTGAATCGAGTCCGTGAGAGCTTTTGATCGAATTGTCGACAGAGAATCAACTGGTGCGCCCGCATAATTGGAACACGGGCACAGCAATCAGCTGATCCTTTCGGCCAGCCTCGTCTTTGTACCAGCAAGTGTCATTCGGATTCCGGCATTGTCTTCGAGCGTGCGATCTTGATGCCCAAGAAGCCATACAACATCGTCATGAATGGGCTGATGATGTTGAAGAAACAGAACGGTGCGTAGGCGATCGTTGCAACACCTAGAACTGAGCTCTGTGCCGCACCGCAGGTGTTCCACGGGATTAGCACAGACGTGACCGTCGCAGCGTCCTCTAAAGTACGGCTCAGGTTTTCGGGAGCAAGTCCACGATCCTCGAAAGCTTCACGGTACATTCGGCCAGGAACCACAATCGCCAAATACTGATCCGACGCTGTCGCATTGACGAATAAACAAGTTCCTGTGGTTGTTGCCACCAAGGATCCATCGCTTTTCGCAAATCGAATCAATGGTTCGGTGATCCTGCGCAAAAGCCCTGTTGCTTCCATGATCCCACCGAAACACATCGCCGTGATGATCAGCCAAATGGTGTTCAGCATTCCCGCCATGCCTTTGCCCTTGAGCAAACTTGCCGCAGAAAGCTTTGCCTCTAGCTCTGGAAATTCCGCCTCAAGCGTTTCTCCCGAAGCAACAAACGATTCCATTGTCAGTTCGGGATCGTTCACTTGTGCGCGAGCAGCTGCAAGCTTTTTCTCGTCCAGTTCCGCCTGCCATGCAGCCGCCTGTTCCGCCGAAACTGCCCGGGTCTCGCCTGCCATCGAATTCGTAAAAGCGGCATACGACTTTTTTAAGTACGAATCTTCGTCTGCCATTCCGGAGACATTTGCGACCACGGTTGGCTGGAAGACAATCGCAAACACGCCACCAAGTACCGCGCCCACCAACAATGCTGCAACCGCGTCCACTTTACGCAGAACCATTACCAATACGACGACTGGAACAAGAAACAGGACTGGACTGAGCGTATCGAATTGCGACGCGACCTCTGCTTTTAAATACGATGTGTCTGCACCAATGGATCCCACATCGGTGCCATAACCAATCGCTAGATAGATAGCACAAGCGATTACGAAACTGGGGACCGTCGTCCATAACATGTACTTGATGTGTCCAAACAAATCCGTCTCGGCCATCGCCGCGGCAAGGTTGGTTGTGTCCGACAGCGGCGAAATCTTGTCGCCAAAATAAGCGCCCGAAATGATCGCTCCGGCCGTCAAAGGCAAACTGACACCTAGCGCAGTTCCAATTCCAAACAGTGCCAATCCAACCGTCGCGACGGTGGACCACGAACTGCCTGTCGCAACAGAGACAATCGCGCAGATGATCGCGGAAGCAAACAAAAAAATCTGCGGGTTCAGGATCTCTAATCCATAGTAAATCATTGCGGGTACGATTCCACTAATCATCCAAGTACCAGCAAGTGATCCGATCAAAAGCAAAATCAACATGGCCGTCAGCGCCGAGCCAATCGCTTTTTCAATTCCTTTGGACATTTGCGCGAACGGAATTTTGTAAAACAATCCCACCGCAGCAGCGATCGCTGCCGACATCAACAACGCGATCTGGTTGGGCCCATACGAAGAGTCTTCACCATAGAGATACACATTGGCACTCAATAATCCGATCAGCGATACGATGGGTATCAACGCCGCCAGTAAATTAGGAGAGGCGGCGGGTTTGTCGTTGCTCATGAACGGCTCGCGGTTTGCAGGATTTGTATCGGCTCATTCTTCATGCTCAGAAAACGTTGTCAATTCGGCGGGCAGCAGTTAACTGTTCCCGTGTTGACGCAATAGCATGGGTTTGCGACCGACAAAGTAGCCCGAGAGAGATAAATCGGTAGCCGCGACGAATCGTCAATGTAGCTGACTGAGGCACTCGAAAATTCACGCGGGGCTTTTCAAAACAGACATTCCTCGCCAACATGATAGGCTAGAAACTGAATTCTCTTGATCCGCTTGACCCAAAACCCCAAACAATTCTCATGGCCACTGCTTCCGCACGACACATTTTGGTTGAACTAGAAGACGCTTGCCTGGAACTCAAAGAAAAGATCGAAGGCGGCATGGACTTTGGTGCCATTGCTGCTGAATTCTCTTCGTGCCCATCCGGCAAACAAGGCGGCAGCCTCGGATCATTTAGCCCCGGCCAAATGGTCAAAGAGTTTGACGAAGTCGTCTTTAGCGGAGAATTGAACAAAGTTCACGGCCCCGTAAAAACTCAATTTGGTTACCACCTGATTGAAATAACAAGCCGCGAAGACTGATTCGCAGCCCAACTGGCGACCACATCGGCGGGCCTGTTCAACAGGAGGTACAATGGGGTTCACTGCTTGGCGATTTGTTCATCACCATCATGTAGCGCCTTGGTACCGAGAGTGGCAAGTTCGCCAAACGCATCCGTAACATGAGTGAGTACTTGTTGTATTGGATGACTGACGACGCGTTCGTCAATGACAATTGGCTGAAAACCTATTGCATGGGTCGAAGCCGCCAAGATCCTCCGCAAACACCTCAACCCGTTTGTGCAGTATCGT
>CAYNNP010000265.1:0-8825 GCA_964398215.1 uncultured Pirellulaceae bacterium
CTTTTCGGTCGGGCTGCGTCGCTCGGAGATTGACGGCCACTTTTGGTTCAGCCGCTTATTCCACCTTGCACGCCATTCTGCTTTTTGTTGACGATTGTGCTTCGGTTCGCTACGCTCATTTCTCGGTGTTTCGTACTTTTGCCTGAAGACTGGATGGGGGATCATTACGGGGCGATGTAATGAGCAAAGGACCGGTATACTTGAAGGGCGATCACACAAACGTTCCTTATCGTAAATGGCGTTTGTAAACTCGAATCAAATAACCGGAGATCTGCATGAGCGATTCTAATCGTGCCCCGATCAACCTACTGGCACTTCAGGACTCCTATGGTGGCGATCAAGAATTCTTGAGCTCTCTCGTTCGTACAGCATTGGTCGAAGTACAAATGTTGCTGCCAAAAATGTCCAGCGAGCTGGCGGCTGAGAATGACGCTGAGGTGTTTCGTTTGGCTCATACGATCAAAGGTTCTGCGCGGGCAGTATTCGCAACTGAACTACAGAACGTTGCCTGCGAAGTTGAACGATTTGCAAAATCCGGGGATTTGCCGTCTGTTGAAAAGACGCTGCCTGTTTTGCTGGCCGAAGCGAATCGATTCGGCAAGGCAGCGAGCGAGTTTTAGCCAAACGATGACGACAAGAAGGTAGCGATGGGACTTGAAATTGAACGACGCTTTTTAGTTGCAAATGAAACTTGGAAACCGCTTGTTCGCACTTCCCAGGAACTAGTCCAAGGCTACATTCTGAATGAACGAGACAAGAGTGTCCGGGTGCGAGTTGCAAACGACCAGGCTTGGCTGACCATCAAGGGTGGAACCGACGTTTTGAATCGAATGGAATTTGAATATTCGATCGATGCTACCGAGGCACGCGAGATGATTGATTCGCTGTGCGGTGGCAAAGTGATCGAGAAAGTCAGACACCGATTTCCTGCCGGCGGGGAACTTACTTGGGAAGTCGATGTGTTTGCGGGAGCGAACCTGGGACTCACGATCGCTGAGATTGAATTGCCGAGTGCCGACACGGACTTTGAAAAGCCCGATTGGCTTGGGACTGAGATTTCAAGTGATGTTCGTTATTTGAATTCTCGATTGCTGAAAACGCCCTGGACATCGTGGGCTGAATGAAATCTGCGACCAATCTTTGCTGCCGTATGGCCTTGCTGTTGATCGTTGTGCTGACCCTGCCCACAAGCAGATCGGCCGGACAGGGGACTGCGAAAAACAAACAGTGGCTTGTTCATTACATGCCATGGTTTCAGTCCAAAGCCACGAGTGGCAACTGGGGCTGGCACTGGACGATGAACCACTGCGATCCAGACCAGCAAGACATTGCCGCGCATTATCATCCACTGATTGGACCATACGACTCTGGTGATCCTGACGCGATCGAATGCCATGCCTTGCTGATGAAACTTTCTGGAATCGATGGCGTCATCATTGATTGGTATGGGATCGAATCGCACTTTGACTATCGCGTCATCCACGAGAACAGCAAAAAGCTGGTCGACGCCATAAAAAAGGCGTCAATGAAGTTCGCTGTGTGTTACGAAGACCAAACACTTGCAGAATTGGTCAAAGCGAAAAAGATTGACGTCAATGGCGTTGCCGCACACGGTCAGAAAGTCATGCGTTGGCTTGACGAAAACTGGATGTCGGACCCTGCTTACCTCCGTATCGAAGATCGCCCCATCCTGCTTGTGTTCGGCCCTCGATACTTAACCGCCAGCCAACTACGCGAGATGACCAAAGTTGCAAAGACTCGTCCGCGCGTTTTTGCATTGCCGCATTTGCAAACGAAATCAAACGCCGATGGTGTTTTTGGATGGCCACCGGTTAGCGGAGGGCAGCAAGTGGATCAATCCGTTTGGCAAAAGTATCTTGATGAACTGTACACGCGAGGGAGCAAGGAATCGATCGGTGTTGTGTTTCCTCGCTATCACGATTTCTACGCGGAAGCAAAACTGCACAAGAGCTATGGACGCATTCTTGGTCACAACGGGCGTACATTTGAGCAATCATTGGCAACTGCAAGAAACTCAGACGCTGCGGTCATACAAATTGCTACCTGGAACGATTTTGGTGAAGGCACTGCTATTGAGCCATCAACAGAAGACCAATACCGTTACCTGGAAATGTTCCAAAAAACAATTGGGTCAAGCAGCGATGTTGACGCAGAGGCTTTGCGACTGCCCGTAAAACTATACCGATTGCGAAAGAAATACACCGGCAATCAGCAGGCGATTGCGGCCCTGGATTTGGCTGCAGCACAACTAAGTCAAGGGAAAATTGAACGTGCAAGATTGACTTTGCAGGAATTGGATAAAAGATAGAGCACAATCATTTGGCACGAATGAAACAAAATGCAAATCACGACCAAGCGAATCATTGAAGCTCCTGTCAAAAAGGTGTTCGATTGCGTCGCACATATCGAACAGTACCGCAAAGCACAGCCTCACATCATAGATGTCGAATTTTTGACAGAGCAGCGAGTCGGTACGGGAACAAAGTTTCGCGAGACTCGTATGATGCATGGCAAGCAGCAGTTGACGGAACTGGAGGTGACTCAATACGTGCCCGGTGAAAAGGTGCGTATGGTAAACGTTACCAATGGCACAACTTGGGATACGCTTTGGACTTTTCGACAACTGGAAAACGGCACCAAGATGGATTTTTGCATGCAGGCGAGCACTCAAAGTAGGATCGCCAAATTTGCCCTCATGTTGCTCAAACCGTTTATAAGCTATGCCGTTACGACGGATTTAGACAGGCTGAAACAGTATTGTGAATCGGAAGCAGGGTAGCGATTACTGCACTACTTGTGGAATTGCAAGAGCTCGGTACGTTCGGCGCATCAGCCCAACGACTCAAACAGGGTAAACACTCAATGAAGACTGTTGCGTCACTCGCTTTGGTTTTCTTTCTATTGCATACAGGCTCACTTGCAGCCCAAGATGCAGATTGCCTTGCGATCGAGTTCGACCATGCAATCATTGCAAACAATCGCCCCAGTGAAGTCGTCAACCGATTCTTGGAGTTAGGTGAAGCGAAAGACGATGATGATATCCGTGCACGAGGTCTTCTGCGGTTAGCGTTCCTGAGAGTCGGCGAGAATGCCGATTTTTTGGGGCCCCTGGAACGCGGGCTAGATCTAGCGATGCAGGGAGGGCGATTGGCACAAGTAGATGCCTATCTGTATGGCGGGTACATCAAAGCTCGCGGACTAAAAGATCTTGAAGGTGGGATCACGGACGTCCGCAGTGCAATCGATCTGTCGCGAGAAATGGCCTACGATCGGCCACTCGTTTTTGCGAACATCGTGCTTGCCGAAATGTTGACTTTCAACGGAGGATACGAAGAAGGACGCCAAGCACTCTTTCGTGCCGCCGAATTCGCTGACGCCCTAAACGATCAACCACTGCAAGGATTGATCGCCTCTCGCATATTGTCTTTACTGGGTGCGATCGGAAGCTTTGAGACTGCTGTGCCTTTTGCTTTGCAAAAAATTGAGTCGATTAAGGGTACAGGGCGATCAAGTGGCATTGCCGAATGGATCCTCTGGCGTGCAGGCGAACTACCAGACTACGAAACTCGACTACGAGAACGACTAGGGCTTTTGCCGCCAAATCATACTCAGTCCAAATTGAATGGGAGCACCCAGCGCCGCGAACTAACAAGGCTCGCGTTCGTAATCGTGGATTCTTCACCACAAGAGGCTAACGAGTACGCGAAAACGGCTGCTGAATTACACAGCAGTAACGGCCATTTAGATTTGGCAGGTTGGAGCGAAATAATTGCGTTGATGGCGCAATCCAATTTCGAAGACCGCAACCATGACACTGAATTTAAAACTGAATTCGACGCTATCATAAATACCTACCCGAGCGTTTTCGCAGCGATCAATGCTGGTTGTCACAACCAATCCGTCGCCAGTTTTTTGCGAACGATTGGAGACGAAAACGGAGCAACCGAATTTCACCAGCGCGAGATCGAACGACTCAGGACGATTGCCGACCATGCAACTGCCAGTTCCAAAATTTCGGCGAAGGCGTTTTTCACGAATGAAGTTCTTAGCAGGCAGAAAAATCACGAAATCGAATCTCAACGCACCAAACTTAGCTTGCAACGCGGTGCGGCTGAAACGGAGCGTCAGCGTTACCTTCTGACCCGCAATGTGTTCATTGTATGCCTGTGCTGCTTGGGGCTGATGGTGTTGGGCGCAAGACATTTCTTGTTGCAGCGGCATCGCAATCGGCTTCAAGTCGAGGTTCGTGAGAAGACCGAGAGCTTGGAGCAATCGATCCAGCAAGCTGAGAGAGCACGAGACCTTGCTACCAAGGCTGGCAATGCAAAGTCAGATTTTTACGCTCAGCTAAATCATGAAATCAGGAACCCACTCCAAGCGATCATTGGGTTAGCGGAAGCTCTACAGATGCCCAAACGCGGCTCTCGCGATGACGATGCAATTCTTGATGGCATCCGAGGAAGTGGCGAGCACTTGCTGCGACTCATTAACAACGCGTTGGACATGTCGTCGATTGAGAGCGGAAAAGTCGAGCTGATTGAATCGATGTTCGACTTTCCAAAGATGATTGATGAGATTGACCCTGTTCTCAGTGAGCTTGCGGAGAATAAATCATTGGCATTCAACTGCAAGATCTCGGCAGACGTTCCTCGGTATGTCGTTGGTGATGAGATCAGAATTCGACAGGTTCTTTTGAATTTGGGAATGAACGCGATCAAGTTTACGAATAGTGGCAGCGTGGATTTGCTGATTGAAGCGGAACCATGTGGCCCGAATCATACCGAGATCAAATCACTGGTTCGTGACACCGGATGTGGCATTCCCAGCGAGGATATTGAATCGATTTTTGAACCGTTTTCTCAGTCGACGTCGGCGAAAGTCACGCGTGATGGCACGGGGCTAGGGCTGTATATCTGCAAGTCTTACACCGACCTGATGGGTGGAGAACTGCAAGTTGAAAGTGAGCTTGGCAAAGGTTCAACGTTTTCTTTTACGCTGCAAATGCGATCTTGTGATTCACTCGCCCCAAGCGAATCGAGCCCACGGAAAGTGAATCGGATTGCAGATGACGTCACTGTGCTTGTGGTTGATGACAACCAAATGGTCCGAGAATCGATGCAGGGTCTGCTGCGAGTGCTGGGCGTGCGGGCAGAAATTGCCGATGGTCTTGAAAGCGCACAGCGAATCATCGAACAGGTGACGCCCAGTATCATCTTTCTAGATATCCACATGCCAGGCAAAAACGGTTACGAGGTAGCCGCCTCGATTCGCACCATTGAATTTGAGACGCGGCCCACGATCATTGCACTCACTGGTGACGTGGTGCCTAAGGTTCGTGAACGAGCTCTGGCAGCTGGTTTTGATGACATGATTGCAAAACCAGTTTCGTCTCGCGAGATTCAGTCTGTTTTGGAGCAGTGGCTTGCACGCGACCCCGTTTCAGCTGTGTAGCCTTACTAACTGTTTTGCTGTTCGCCTTACGCGATTTTCCTCGCAATCAGGACTTCGCGTTTTCCACCCTCGGGCCCGCCTACTCGCTGAACGTGAAAACCCACATCCCGTAGTGTGTCGCGAACGGTTCGTTTGACGCAGTACGTCGTTAGGGTGCCTCCCTGAACAAGTGCACCGAACATCGACGAGAGAACATTTTTGCTCCATAGAATCGGGTTCGTCGCTGGGTCAAACGGGTCAAAGTAGATCGCGTCGAATTTGGAACCAGGAAAGTCATTGCAACTGGTGGACACGTCCTGACATCGCACCGATATTGAATGCAGTCCGGTTGGATTCCAGGTAAACGCTTGCGATGCATCAGTGTCACACCATTTGCGAAAATCCAAAAAATGATCGACGATTTCTGGATGCTGTAGTTGCTTGCCCAGATCCAGATGCTGAAGCAGTTCTGCTTGCAGCCAGTTGTTTTCAATAGCGACGTACTCGAGTTTACATTCAGCTGAGATTGCTTCGTCAAGCGTTGCCAACATTGCCATGCCGGTGCCCAACCCAATTTCTAGAACGCAACATGGCTCCTTGCGCAAGAATTTTTCAGGCACGCCACTGTTACCAAGATAAACGTGGCGAGTCTCATTCCAGGCACCACATCCACTGTGGTAGGCCACGCCATCGGACAGCCGAACCAGCGTGCGACTGCCGTCATCGGTTATCTGGATTTCGAGATCCGGAAACTGAATGGGCAAACGTTTGCGATCAGGAATCGGCATCTGCAGCAGCCTTGGTCCCGGCCCCGGGAGCCTGTTTAGGCTTTGCAGCTTCCTTCGCTGGCGATTTGAATTCTTTGATCCATTTCTTTAGCGTCGCCTGCGCCTTTGGAGTCCCAAGCCCTCGTTCCAGTACGGCATTGGACATTCGCAAAAGTGTAGGTTTGCGATCTGGTTTCTCAGCAACCCAGGACTCGATCGCTTTGACAGAGCTGGTGAACTGATCGGTGTCAACTTTGGCAGAAATCAGTTTTTGCATCATCGAACGCAGATTTTGATCTTTGCCGCGACTGGACTTGCCTCGCATCATCTGGTTCTGGCCGGGATACGCGTGCTTTAGCATTTCATCGCTGGTCGGCACGGGCCGCTGAATCAGCTTTGCGTACTCCGATGCAATCTTGGCGGCTTCTGTAACAGACGGTTGCAGGATGGCAAAGTTTGCTGTCACTTTGTTTTCTTTTGCAATAAGTACCGTGAGTTCAACGTTGCGATTCAAACCATAGGCTCCTGGTCCTTCCGCACCATCAACGGAAACACCAAGTGGCACGTTGAAGTTAAGCGATTTCTCGGCACGTTTTACGAAATTCCGTGCCTCGACGGTGTCGTCATCCAGCCAAATGATTGCGGCGCGACCACCATGCTTGTTGTTGTCAGCGGCGTATCGAGTCAGCGACCGAGTCAAGGCGATGCCTGGGCGCGTTAGTTTGTGAACAAAAACCAGCAGCGTAGGTTTGCCTTGCAGTGTTTTGATAAAGTCAGTTTTCTTGTTGTCCTGTCCTGTATCGAAAACTTCAAATCCAACCAGCGATTCCCCCGCCTGCGGTCCAGAAAACGGTAGAGGCTCATCCGCCACCGCGTTTGTGAGAGACAGAAGGAGTACCGCGGTCAGACAAGTGCAAATTCGGAAATAAGACATTTGATTGCTCTGGGATGAAGAGTGGTGCAGTTGAAGTTTTTGATTCGCAGTCACCAGGATAGGAAACGGCTTAGCAATTCGATTCCCGGTTCAGTAAGGAAACTCTCTGGGTGAAACTGAAGTCCTTCCAGTTTATGTTCAACGTGACGCACGCCCATGATTTGGCGCTGTCCGCCAGTGTCCGTCCACGCTGTTACAACAAGTTCAGCAGGCAAGCTTTCTGGTTCGATGACAAGACTATGATAACGTGTTGCAACAAACGGATTGGCTATCCCAGCAAAGAACCCGTTGTTGTCGTGGGAGATGCCATCCGTTTTGCCGTGCATCAGTTCGGGGGCTCGCACGATTTTGCCACCGAAGGCTTGTCCGATTGATTGGTGTCCTAGGCAAACCCCAAGGATAGGAATTTTTCCACAAAAACTTTTCACGCATTCAACGCTGATCCCGGCTTCTGTTGGAGTGCATGGTCCCGGCGAAATCAGAATGCGACTTGGATTCATGTCGGCAATTTTGTCGACCGTGATTTCGTCGTTTCTATACACGCGTATGTCAACACCAGAATCAACCTCACCGAGCCTTTGCACGAGGTTATACGTAAAGGAATCGTAGTTATCGATAACAATGACCATGTCAAGATCTTTGTGGAGAATTTGTCAATGCTAAAACGAACGGAAAAGGAAAAAGGTTTCTCAGAGAAAGCAGCCTAAACGCTATTCTGCCGAGTTGGAAGCGCCAGCTATAATGGCACCATGTGAGGATGAAATTGGTGAGTCTTTAAACCAAAAGAACACGCCAATGATTCTGATTGTACGATCGCTGAGTTCAACGTAACATTCATGCGTCGATTTTTGTTTTCTCATTCTGGATGTTGAAGCTAGTGCTTTCGGTTCGACCCAAAGTTGCTGAACTTGCGTTTCACGTGTTCAGCCGTTCTTTGCACCCAGAGTTATACACGGTGCACAAGAGCCGTCATATTCAACGGGGTGAGTATGAAGCCACGATTGACATTACCAATTGTGGGCATGTGATTTCGTGGCAAACAAAAGGCAAGGACTCGGGTCCTAAGACCACGATCTGTGAAGTCGCCACCAGCGCACACCAACCGTTACCCAAACGGCGATGTTTGCTGACCAGAGCATTGAAAGGCAGTCGCACCGAAAGTGCAAGTTGCCGAGAAGTCGTTTACCGAACGCATTTCCAGCTGGAACCGGTAGACCCAACGATGTTTCGCATGGTGCAAAAACAGCTTGGGAATTCACCAACCGAAGGCTTGCTGCACAACTTCGATGCCAGCGGCCGGATGGCGCTTGGTGCACTAAGCTACATCAGCATCGAGACACGGCAGAGGTCGATGCTGATCCAAGCAATCCATACTTTTCCTGACGACTATGCGATTGTCAAAGTCGAGTCGCTGTTCTCGCTGCCAAGCTAGTTCAGGGATTTCGATTTGCGAGGCTGTGATTTCTTGAAGCGTCTTTCTGTGCGACAACGCACCAGCTGGTCGTCGGCTAATTTACGCAGAAATCGAACACCACAAGGCCGGTCGCTACCGCTTTGCCGTTCACAAAACAGAAAAGCAGATCACATCTCGAGTCGTGTCACCGGCTTGCAGCGTCCCCTACTTGCTAACAATTTCTTTGACGGGAGAACCGAAACATGAGTGATCGACGCGA
>CAYNNP010000266.1:0-8751 GCA_964398215.1 uncultured Pirellulaceae bacterium
TTGAACAATTCAGCGTTCCCAAAAAGCGCAACTCCAAAAAGCGTGAGCGAGGGACCGAGTCAATATTGATTGTCCCTCGCTCACGCTTCGGGTTACCAGAAAATCGTAACTGTGAACTGTGATCATCTAGAACACGATGCTTATTCGGGATCATACTCAGAAAGATCCAGCGTTTTGGCATTCGTGCGTTGGGGGGCCAACATCTGGTCAAGCGCTTTCAGGGCAACCGGCAAGGCAGAATCCGACTCCTGGTACTCGCGCCACCAACGCTCCAGGATCGTCGCCAGCGATTGGTCACCGGCTCGCCAAAGCCTACAGGCTTGCTGGATGGGCAAATTTCCTTGGGGCAACAACTCAAGAGCTTGGCCGGCTTTCAGGACAATCGGAATGGAGCCCAATGCCCACGGCAAACGAGAACCGCCGGTTGATGATTTTTCACGTGTGTGCAGTTTGGTCGCAATCCGAGTCATCAACCACACCATTCTTAATAGCTCTGGGACGGCCGGATCCACATCTGTCAAAGTGGCTTCGATCCACACAGTGCTCGCATCAGCATCAAAGCCACCATCGCCACCACAACAGGGTTGAACCGCAATCAACTCGGGTCTCGAAGGCCACCAGTCTGCGGGTGATCGATCACCCCAAATCTGCGATGCAACCTCAAGCAAAAGATCATCACCAAATTTGTCCCATTGGTCGTGCAGCGGCTGAATCCGAAGCTTCAGTTGTTCGGCCAGCTTTGGAAACCGTGTTCGGTATGCCAGCCTGCATTCGGCAAGCGAGTTGCTGATCCCACTAGCGATTTGCTCAAGCTGCATTTCGCCGCATCCAGCGCTGACCAACGCGATATTGATCGATCGCTTGTCATCATCAATCAACAACGACTGAGCAAACAGACTTTCCCAAAAAGCTGCCACGTCGACACCAGCGGACAACAGTCGATTGTTGACATCGGTTGCCGAGCCCACCAACGCATTCTGGGTCTTGCCGTCAGTGCAAACGTTGCCAGCTGCGACAACATAAGCCGCATGAATCGCACTCAGGTTAGGGCTTTCTGACCAACGCACCGAAACATTCTTTCGCGCCAATTCAATTCTCACTCATGTTGTCACGAATCCATTCTTCTAACTCGTCAAAATCAACAGGCGGAAGTTTTGACAGATCGGGGCGCAATTTGATCGCGTCGTGCAAATAAACGTGGCGAATTTCTGTTTGTGTTTTTGATGTATTCCAATGCAACATGATTCGAATGCACATTGGCAAGGCTCCGGGGACGGAGATTTCGTAGCCACACAAGAGAGGTACTTCCAAAAGCCCCAACTGTCGAGCAGCCAACGCCGGAAATTCGGCATTCAGGTCTTTGGTAACGGTGAAGAACGCACTCCCGATATCCTTGGCCTCAATTTCGTTTTGACGCAACATCAACGCCAAAAGCTGCCGGGTTGCCAGCAGAATTTGGTCTCGATCATCTTGTTCAACGGTGGTAGCGCCACGCACGCCTCGGCAAACGGTCATTGCCATGGTTTCTTTTATTCCAATAGTTGTCCGCGAGGCTAGTTTTTTACGACTAGCCCGTATCGCATGTCTTTTTCCAAACAATCCTTGCCAACACAGCGGTACTATAGAATAAAGCTGCGGTTGCCGATAATCCGGTAATGCAGCAGTTCCGATTAATCTGGCCGCTGTCGTCCGCTCCATCCGTCCAATCACCCAGTCGTTTGAATATGCCAGCTCGCAGCCGATATCAAGAAAAAATCATCAAGAATTACTTCGAGAATCGCGACTCCATTGGGCTGCAAAAGGCCCAGGAATGCGTCACGGAGTTGTATTTAAGTGAAGGCAAGAAGCGAGCGACCATCTGGAAACGGCTGGCCAGCCATCTTGAAAAAATGGGTCTGCCTGCCAGCCAAATTCAGCACTTGCAGGAACAAGACAACCCAGAATTGGTCGCAAATGTCTTGAAGGACCATTTTTAGCGGCGATCTAGGATTCATGGATGCCGACCCGCCGCTCCAGAATCTATCGATACCTAGCTGACAACCGTCCATCGCTTACTTGCACAGCATGTAACAAGCCCGATATCATCAGAGGTAGCTGATGGCCTGCGGAAGGCCGTCTTTCCTACACGATGAGATGCAGGCTTTGCCATGGGTACGTTCGCGATCATTGCCATTCTAGTAGTGGTGTTCCTTGTCGCCGTTTTGGGCTTCTTCTTCATTCGCTATGGGAAGCTCTGGTTCCAAGCGTACATGTCGGTCGCAGATGTGTCGTTGATCAGCCTGATCCGCATGCACTTTACGAAAGTGAATCCAAACGTGATTGTGCAAGCCAAAGTCATGGCCGCACAAGCTGGATTGAATATCGATCGCCGAACCGGGATCAGCACCCGCCGCTTAGAAGCCCACTATTTGGCTGGCGGTAATGTGATGAATATTATTCACGCGATTATCGCGGCCCACCGTGCTGAAATTCCGTTGGACTTTGATCAGGCCGCAGCGATTGACCTTGCCGGGCGAGACGTTTTGGACGCCGTTCAAACCAGCGTTTATCCAAAAGTCATCGATTGCCCCGACGCAGCTCGAAGTGGCAAAACAACGCTCAGTGCGATTACCAAAAATGGTATCGAGTTGCGTGTTCGTGCTCGTGTTACCGTCCGTACCAACTTGGAACAATTGATTGGTGGTGCTACCGAGGACACAGTGATCGCGCGTGTTGGTGAAGCCATCATTAGTTCGATTGGTTCCGCTGACAGCCATTTTGATGTACTGGAAAACCCAGACATGATCACTCGCGTTGTACTCGATCGTGGACTGGATGCACAAACTGCGTTCGAGATCGTTTCGATTGACATCGGCGACATTGACGTTGGCGAAAACATTGGCGCACGATTGCAAAGTGATCAGGCCGAAGCCGATACACGTGTCGCGCGGGCAAAAGCCGAACGGCGTCGTGCCGAGGCGATCGCGGAAGAACAGCAGATGAAGGCCAAAGTTGCCGAGAATAAATCGCAGCTGGTTCTAGCGGAAGCTTCCGTGCCAATGGCGATGGCCGAAGCCTTCAAGGCGGGGCGGATCACGGCTCCAGGCCAAGGCTGATCTTTGGCTCGACGTTCGTATCGCGTTGATTTTCCTTCCGGCAGTGGTCAACATACACTTGCCGGAATTGTTGATAAACCAACAGATACTGACGCGCCAATTGTCGTCTTCAGCCATTGCTTTACATGCAACAAGGACCTGAAGTCGATCGTGCGGATCTCACGCGCACTTGCCGATGACGGCATCGCTGTCCTACGGTTCGATATGACCGGTCTTGGAGGTAGCCAAGGCGATTTTTCACAAACCAATTTCACCACCAACTGCGCCGACCTTCGCTCAGCAATCGAATTCGCTGGCAAAGAAATTGGCCCTGTGACCGCATTGATTGGGCACAGTTTTGGAGGCGCCGCTTCAATGGCTGTTGCAGGCGCCTATCCGCCTGCGGACCTCAAGGCGCTGGTCACTTTGGCTGCACCGTCCGACACCGGGCACCTAGCTGATCTGCTGCTGCGCATGAATCCCGAAATCGGTAGCAAGGGACGCGGCGAAGTTGAAATCGGCGGATACCGCTGGCAAATTGATAGACAGATGGTTGATGATTTTCGCAAGTACGATTTGAGCCAAGTCATTCCAAACATCAAAGTGCCGACCGTGATCGTGCATTCGATTGACGATGAAACACTGGCATTCGACCAAGCGATCAACATTCTGAACCTGATCCGCCAGAATAATCCCAACGTCAGTATCAGCGCATTGGCAAAGGCCGGCCATTTGCTGACCGAACAAGAAAATTGGCAGAACGCGGCAACGGTGATCGCAAGCTTTCTGCATCGACACGCCTAACATTCTCATATCAACGCTTCAATTCAATGAACTTCTAGCTTGTGGTGCTTCGCCATGTGTATTCCAAGACGAGTGATTGCGATCTTCTTTCTGATCGCGGTTCACTGTGCTACTCACGCCGAAACGATCCAAATCGGCCCCAAGGATGATTGGTTTACCATGCTTTCCAGCAATGGACTGCAGCCAGGTGACGAAGTCGTTCTTCGCAGCGGAACCTACAGCGACTCAAGACGTTTGACGATTCGTCACAGTGGAGCGGCTGGCAAACCGATCACGATCCGCGCGGCAGCCGGAGAGAAAGTCGTCTTCAAGCGTCCCGATGCCAAGCAAAACACATTCAACTTGGAAGGCTGCCGGCATTTGCGGTTAATCGGTTTAGAAATCACTGGTGGAGCAGCCGGGATACGGATAGCTCCCCTTCAAGACGTCCAGCCAAACAACGTCGTTTTGGAAGGGCTGCACATTCACCACATTGGTGGAGTTGCGGTGACATGTAACCACGAAGGAGGTAGGTATCACCACATGACGTTTCGCGGAAACCATATTCACCACACTGCTGGCCATGGCGAAGCGTTTTACTTAGGTGGCAATCATGCGACGGCGATCATTTCTGATTCGATCGTTGAAAACAATTACATCCATCATCTTAATGGCGATCATGTTAGCCAAGGTGATGGTATCGAGATCAAGCAGGGCAGTTTTGGAAATCGCATCGTCGGTAACGTGATCCACGACACCAAGTACCCGGGTATCACGGTTTATGGCACTGCTGGCAAAGCAAGGAATGTGATCGAAAATAACTTGATCTGGAACTCGGATAATAACGGTATCCAAGCCGCCGCCGACGCAATCATCCGCGGCAACTTTATCGCAAACGCGGCAAGCAGTGGGATCTACTCTCGCGAACATCAGGGAGCCAAGCCAGGAAACTTGCGAATCGAAGGCAACGAAGTGATTGCCAAAAGAGGCTCGGCTGTACGAGTGATTGGTGGGCAACAAGGCACAGCCAACGCAAAAATCGAATTGATCAACAACCGACTCTTTGCAAGAAACGCGATAGCGATCCGGATCGACAACAAAATCACAGTAACAGCGAAACAGAATCGCGGACTAGGAAACGTTACCGGTTGGAGTCCCACAGCGCAGGCATGGAAAACCGATGCAACAGACCGTACACCTACTCTTCCAGCACTAAACAAAAATCCAGTCTGGAATCACCTCAATCGCCAAGCAGTCGAACAAACCTTCGGTCGCGGTCGTTAAAAACGCTAGACTGAAACATTGTTGAAAGTGACTACGTAGGCCGTATCCAGCAAACTTTTAGTTTGTGCAGCTACGGCGGCGATCCTAAATCAGTTGGCTCATGTAGGGGAAATGAGGAATGCCGAAGATCAAGGTGACTAGTTGGAACATCGAGCACATGCACGACTGGTTCGATGATACAGAACCGAATGTGGTTTCGGATTTCGTAGCGGTGGCGACAAAGGTTGCTAACGTCATCGACGAAATCTCGCCTGATATTTTGTGTATCCAAGAAGGCCCAAATCGGATCCATCAAATCCGCAACTTCTTTGCAAACTTCGTTTCCGGATCTTGGAATTTTTTCCAAAGCGATACAGGCGGCACGCAGCGGTGCTACATCGCCGTGAACGAAGCCGCACCAATCATAGGCGTGGATGAAATTGACTTCATTGCGGATGCTTGGAAATATCCGTTCTTGACGCATACCGAGTCAACACGCACGTACAACGAGAAACTGCAGAAGTTCACACGACTGCCCGTCGAGTTGCTTGTTGAAACGACTTCCGGTTCTTTTTCCGTTGTCTGCCTTCATTTGAAATCAAAATTCAGCCAGATCTCCTCCCGAGCCCGTTCGTCAAATCCTGTCACCCGATCAACTGCAATCGCCGAAGGTCTCGAGCAGCGGGCTAGAATTCTGCAAGAGGCAAAGATGATGCGTGAGTACGTTCAGGAGCATCCCTTTGACGCGGAAGTAGCAGGGCGGATGCTGATTGTTGGTGACCTGAATGATGGTGAGGGCGTTGATTTTTTTGAGAAGCGTTTTTTCGGAACCGATCTGATCGAACGGATCACGGGAGACCTAAACCATCTCGATCATAGTCTCACGCACCTTCTCGATCGTGTCCCTGCACCAGATCGGTTCACGGCTGTCTTTTTTGATCGGCTTGATCGCGAGTTGCGACACATCCTGCTGGACCACATCATGGCAACTCCTCGTTTCCTGGCTCCGACGGGACTGCGTGTTGATCAGGCCTCGGCAACAATTGATCATGCCGCGTACCTAGCCGAAAACACAGGTGACTGGACGCGGAATTCAAAGCCAAACAGAAAAAAGTATCCAAGTGACCATCGTCCTGCTTCAGTCTTGGTCAGATTCTGATATTGGAATGAAAGCGAGTAGGCCGTATCCAGCAAACGTTTAGTTTGCGCAGCTACGTGCACACGAACCATCCTTACTCGTTCTTGAAATCAATCACGAAAGTCACATCGCTATTCTCTCCGTTCTGCTCGGTTGTCCACTGGACGTGATTCATGAGGTCGCCAACTTCACTGATGGCGTCACCAATTTCACCTTGTCCCAAGGGCGTACCGCGTGGCATTTCAATAAAGAGCGGCAAGAATACGTTGAACAACGCAGCGTACATGTTTCCGATCGTCTTTCCTTTGAAGTGTCCGTGGGAAGTAATCGAATTTTGGTTTTCCGGCTTGGGCAGTTTCAATGATTCCTTTCCTGAGGCCAGCAACAGTTCGCTAAAGTTCGACGAAGTAGAAAAGATGACGTGGCCTTGATAGGTGAATACATGTAGCTGGAAATCCGCTTTGAAATCTGACTGCAGCAGTTCTAGCTTGTTTAGCCATTCGAGCGAGAACACCGTCGTCCGTGTTCCATTGGACAGAGTTCCATCTTGAAAAAGCATGGTGTCGTCTGGTAATTCGAGTCCATTGAAACTCAAAACACCTGCTACCAATTTCTCGTAGGCTTCCATTGATTTCTTCTGGAACTGTTCCGGATTTTCACACGACGCAATCGCAGCCATCCGTACGAGATTGTCCGTTTCCAGTTCAAGTCGAGGCGACTTAAAACTACCCTTGGTGTCCATTACGATTGCTATCGGACTTGAATCAATCGCGGCCAATTCGTTCATCAGCAAAGCTCGAAAAGGTCCAAAATGCTTGTAGTAGTTCAGTATGAAATCTTCCAGCCTTTGGTTGTTTTGCAAATTGCCTTTCAATTCAAGTTTCAAAGATTGAGCCGCAAGCCTTTCCTCTGCATTTTCGATAACACCAAAAACAAGTTCACCAAGGTTGAGACCAGAATCGACGTAATAGGATTCGATATCTGCTGGCACGAGACTGAGGATTTTTTGCCCGGTGAGAGACCCGGCTTCTGAAATACCTTGTGAAAGGGTTCTTGCACGCACTTGGTTTTCGACCGCCCAAACTCGCATTCGGCCTTTGTCGGAAACCAGCTTGATTTCCTCTGTAAATCGAGTCATTGAACCCCAGACATCTTCCAGGTCGTTGGCCCTGAATTGTTTTACCAAGTCAGTGTCGGCCCAGCTGTCCATGTCTTTTTCAAATCGATCCGCAGCCTTCAGTAGCTTTTCAGAGTTCCACTGTCCGTAGGCAATTTCGTCCGAGCCATCTTTGATGTTGGGCAGAGCCAAGGGTGTAATTTTCTTGTTTTTAGGATCACTACCGATAGAAATTCGCATTCCCTTGCCGAGCTGTTCGCACCGCACCAAGATCTTGATGTTTCGAATGGCTTTGCTGATTTCCCCTGATTTGTCCGCGATACCCATCGAAGCCAGAACTGAATTGATGAGTTCATTTTGGTCGATGTCAGCGATCGATCCACTGAGCAGAAAACTACCTTCCTCTTGAGTGAATTTGAGGTTCGTACTCAATCCAGCAATCGCCACTACTTGCATGAACTGTTCGTAAAACGTCTCGGTGGTTTGTGTCTCGGGCCACTGGATCCAGAGAGTCATCGTGGGCAGTTTGAAATCGCTAACGACTTTTTTAAAGTCGTTTTCCAGTCGAACCAATTCTTTGGCGTCAACCTGGTCCGTATCAACTTGAGCTATGTTCAAAAGCATCATCAACTGAAATACGTCAACCAGCGCGACGTAAGAATCAGAAGGCAAACTGATGGCTGTAGTTTGCGGAAAGTAGTGCCGGTTTTCTGCGAGCCAGTCGATCGCATCGTCCATGTCGACGTAGGTGCCAGTGAGTGCCATAGCGTCAGCCATTTTGCCGTCTTCAAGCGAGCGAGCGAGGGCTTTGTTGCGCAGTATCGATTCGACATGCCCGGCAACGTTATGGACTGCAAAGATCTCAGTCTGCGAATCGGGTAGGTGTTTGGCGAAATCTGAAAATGGGGTCGATTCCGATTGAGCTTTCAAGGTCGTGCACAAACAGAACGAAAGCAACACGGTTACAGAAACTGCGGGCAAGTATCGAGACATAATAAGCTTTGCCAAATTAAGGGAAACTGATTCGAATCGAATTCTAATGTTCGGTCGTCAAGTTGCAAGTTTTAGCCACAATATCATGTCAATCGAACGAATATGGAACTGACGAATCGCTAGGATGATCGCGGGGTGAAGTCAAAGGATCCCATCAAGCAGATGATTACTCTCAAAACCGAATCTTTAAATTGGCTGGACACCACGGACGATTGCCCAACGGATCTGTGCGCCCATGGCACGGTGCAATTCACTATTGACGATCTTGAAATTGTTGTCCCCACTGATGAATGGACCGTAAGCGCGGCAACGATCTACCTTCTTAGATCACTGGAGCGTGACCATCCGTTTGATAATATTGCGGGCGGGCCGCTGTTTCCGTG
>CAYNNP010000267.1:0-8740 GCA_964398215.1 uncultured Pirellulaceae bacterium
TATCAAGGTCAGCCACACGGATTCTTCAACACAGATCGCAATCAAGGTATGCACTACCGGTTAACCGTCGACCGCATGCACAATTTTCTGGAATCACTTGGTTGGTTCAAGTAACAACAATCCAACACTCCCCAAAAAACGCAACATCGATCCCGCACATGTGCAAAAACTTTCGGCCAAGCCATGGTTGAAATTGGCAGTACCTACGAACTAGAAGTGATCAAGGAAAGCGAGTTCGGCGTCTTTTTGGATGCCGAAAACTTGGGCGAGATTTTGCTTCCTTCCAGACATGAACCTCCCGGCTTGAAGGTTAGCGACACGGTCGAAGTCTTTCTGTACTTGGATTCAGAAGACCGCCCCATCGCAACGACTCAAACGCCCAAGGCCGAGGTTGGCGAGTTCGCGTATTTGAAGGTCAAAGACAATACACCGATTGGTGCGTTCTTGGATTGGGGATTGGACAAAGACGTGTTGGTTCCTTTTGCTGAGCAGCATCGGCCGATGAACGTGGGTGATTCCTACATCGTGTTCTTGTATCTGGACAACCAAGGCCGGATCGCCGCGACATCCAAGATTGATAAAGTTGTCCAGGAAGACAACGAACATGATTTTCGACCACAAGAACCAGTCGAATTGATCATCGCAAACAGCACCGAATTGGGTTACAAGGCGATTGTGGATCAGAGCCACTGGGGCTTGTTATACAAAGACGAAGTTGATCAACGGCTTAGTTTTGGGCAGACGATCCAAGGCTACGTCAAACGCGTTCGCGAAGACGGAAAGATTGACCTGAGCCTGAAAAGTAGTCAGCAAGTTCGTGATCATCACAGCCAAGTGATTGAAGATTACTTACGCGATCACGATGGTTTCGCGCCCGTTCACGACAAGTCTCCTCCATCGCAGATTTCTGACCTGCTGGGGATGAGCAAAGGCCAATTCAAAAAAGCGATCGGCGGCCTGTATAAACAGCGAGTGATCACAATCGAAGCGGATGGAATACGATTGCTTTGACTTTTTACGTGGCATATTTTTGTGAGCCGATGGGCTATCGCCCTGCGGCTCAAAAGGTTTCTGAATCATGAATGTACCTCCTGCGGCATCTGCGTGATCTCGCCACTCAGTTCATCCAACTCGGCGCCGACAGCACAAATGAGCCGATGGGCGATAGCCAGCTTTGCGACGTAGGCTCAGCGGGCACATTAGGACGATCAATTGACTTGCATGGTTGTGCCCATCGTCACGCCTGGCGCTGGCAAATTACTGGAGCCCTGCAAGAACGCGTCGATAGCACGTGCAGCACCACGACCTTCGTTGATCGCCCATACGACTAGACTCTGGCCACGTCGACAATCTCCGGCTGCGAAAACCTTGTCGATGTTGGTTGCAAACTTTCCATGCTCGGCTTTAAAGTTGCTGCGTCCATCGACTTCTAAGTTCACAGTTTCTGCTACGTATTGCTCAGGTCCAAGGAATCCCATTGCCAGCAGAATCAGCTGAGCCTTCCATTCTTTCTCGCTGCCTTCGACCTCAGTCATCTTCCAGTTGCCACTTTCGTCTTTGGCCCACTGGACTTCAACCGTCTTGATTCCGCACAAGTTACCTTGGTCGTCTTTCAAGAATTCTTTACTCAGAATCTGATAGGTGCGCGGGTCACTGCCGAACTTAGCTTCAGCCTCTTCGTGACCATAGTCAACACGAAATACTCGTGGCCATTCGGGCCAAGGATTATCGTCGGCACGATCCTCCGGCGGCTTGGGCAGCAATTCGAAATTCACCAAACTGTTGCAGCCATGGCGGATACTCGTGGCAATGCAATCGGTACCCGTATCACCACCGCCAATCACAATCACATCTTTGCCTTCGGCGCTAATAAATGTGTCGCCAACTGTATCGCCGTGAACCATTTGCTTTGTATTGGCAGTCAAAAAGTCCATCGCGAAATGAACACCATTTGCTTCACGATTGGGAATCGGCAAGTCGCGAGGTTTTGTGGCGCCACAGGCAAGCAATATCGCGTCATGACCATCGATCAGTTCTTTTGTGTCGATGTCTTTGCCAACGTTCACACCAGTCTTAAAAGTCACGCCTTCTGTACTGAGCTTATCGACGCGGCGCTGGACAGATTCTTTCGATAGCTTCATGTTCGGGATGCCGTACTGCAGCAGCCCGCCGATTCGGTCGGCTCGTTCGAAGACCGTTACGTTGTGGCCAACTCTGTTGAGTTGGTCGGCGGCCGACAAACCAGCAGGTCCACTACCGACAATCGCAACCGATTTGCCTGTTCGAGTTTTAGGAGGCGTGGGCTTGATCCAACCCTCTGACCACGCGCGATCAATAATGGCGTTTTCGATATTTTTGATCGTCACAGGAGGATTGGTAATCCCCAAAACGCATGAGCCCTCGCACGGAGCTGGGCAAGTACGCCCGGTGAACTCCGGGAAATTGTTGGTTTTGTGCAACCGTTCGTTAGCTTCCTTCCAGCGATTGTTGTAGACCAAGTCATTCCATTCAGGAATCAAATTGTCGATCGGGCAGCCGGTATTGGATTGGCAAAACGGCACGCCGCAATCCATGCATCGCGCACCCTGTTCCTTCAAGTGCTCGGTGCGGTGCTCGGTATAGATTTCGTCGTAGTCATTGATACGAACGACAGGCAATCGCCAAGGCACTTTCTTGCGATCGTATTCTTTAAAGCCAGTTGGTTTTCCCATCGAATTATTTTATTGGGTTCAAGGTTGTGCACTTCACTGTCTGACGGAGGCGGTCAACGGCAGCGGAGGGCGGATTGTTTTGTTGTTTGATGTCTTGTCTTTTCCAACCCTCTTGTGCGAGGGTGGAACCGAAAGGTTGGAATTCACATCAGATAGCTGCCGCTTTTTCGGCCGCCTCCATCAGGACTCGTTTGAAATCTGTTGGCATGACCTTCACGCATTGGCTCTTGAAAGTAGACCAAGAATCCAGCGCCTCTTTGGCCTTCGCACTGCCAGTCAATTCGTGGTGCCGCTCGATCATCTCGCGGACCTCTTGTTCTTCTTCCGCTGATTCGATCGACTCAATTTCGACCGTTGCCAAGTTGCAATTCAAGTTGAAATCGCCGGCTTGGTCCCAAACGTAGGCGATCCCGCCCGACATGCCCGCAGCGAAGTTGCGCCCGGTTGGCCCCAGGATCACAACACGTCCGCCAGTCATGTATTCACAGCCATGGTCTCCAACTCCTTCGACCACTGTTCGGGCACCACTGTTGCGCACACAGAATCGCTCGGCAGCACGACCGCGGAAAAACGCTTCGCCGCCCGTTGCTCCGTACAAGCAGACATTGCCAATCAAGATATTCTGTTCGGCAATGAATGAACTGTTCTTTGGCGGATAGATGATCAACCGACCGCCGCTCAAACCTTTGCCAACGTAGTCGTTCGCGTCGCCTTCAAGCTGAATCGTTACGCCATGTGCCAAAAATGCACCCAAGCTTTGTCCCGCCGACCCAGTCAGTTCGATACGAATCGTGTCGTCATCCAGGCCGCTCTGCCCGTAACGCTTAGCAATCTCATTGCTCAATATCGTGCCCACCGTGCGATTGATATTCACGATCGGCGTCTTGATAACGACAGGCTCACGATTTTCCAAAGCTCCTTGAGCCGCATCCAGCAACAATGTCATGTCCAACGACTTTTCCAACGCATGATCTTGTTCCAAGCTACAAATCACGCCCACGTTTTCGTGCGGTTTGGTGGCAGGTTGCAGGACAGATGTCAAATCCAGTCCATCCGCTTTCCAGTGGTTGATCGCTTCATCGGTCTCCAAGTATTCGCTATGGCCAACCATTTCGTCGATGGTCTTGAAGCCGAGTTTCGCCATGAGTTGTCGCGCTTCTTCGGCAACCATGAACAAGTAATTGACGACGTGTTCTGGCTTGCCATTGAATTTCTTTCGCAGCTCAGGGTCTTGCGTCGCGATCCCAACGGGGCATGTGTTCAAATGGCATTTTCGCATCATGATGCAGCCAAGCGTGATCAGCGGAGCGGTCGAAAACCCAAACTCTTCAGCGCCCAACAAAGCCGCTATCACTACGTCACGACCAGTCTTTAGCCCGCCATCAGTCTGCAACACAACCCGACTGCGTAAATCATTCAAGACCAACACTTGGTGCGTTTCGGCAATCCCAAGTTCCCATGGCAAGCCTGCGTGTTTGATACTCGTCAGTGGCGAAGCGCCCGTCCCACCAGTATCACCAGAAATCAAAATATGATCCGCATGCGCCTTGGCGACTCCCGATGCGATCACGCCCACACCAACTTCGCTGACCAGTTTGACACTGATGCGTGCGGCGCGATTCGCATTCTTTAAGTCGTGAATCAGCTGTGCAAGGTCTTCGATCGAATAAATGTCATGGTGGGGCGGCGGGCTGATCAGGCCAACGCCGGGTGTGCTGTAGCGAATCCGAGCGATGTTTTGATCAACTTTTTTGCCCGGCAGCTCGCCACCTTCGCCAGGTTTTGCACCCTGAGAAATTTTGATCTGAATCTCATCAGCATTTGTCAGGTACTCAATCGTCACACCAAATCGACCTGACGCCACCTGCTTGATCGCCGAGCGTTTTGAATCGCCATTTTCTAGTGGCTGAAATCGAATGGGATCTTCACCACCTTCGCCCGTATTGCTCTTGCCGCCAAGCCGATTCATTGCGATCGCCAGAGTCTCATGCGACTCTGCGCTGATACTGCCAAAGCTCATGGCGCCAGTGCAAAATCGTTTGACAATTTCACTTGCCGGTTGGACTTGTTCCAGTGGAATGGAGGTTTGAAGACCTTCCTTGAATCCCAGCAATCCGCGAAGCGTACAACGATTGCGATTGTTTGTATTGATCTGGTCAGAAAACTTCCAATAGGCATCAGAGTTGTTCGCACGAGCGGCGATTTGCAAATTGGAAATTGATTCTGGCGACCAAGCGTGCTTTTCACCTTCGGCGCGCCAGTGGTATTCGCCCAGGTTGGGCAGCGCGGGCAACGAGTCTTCTTTTCGCTCGGGATACCCCAGTTCATGCCGCCGAATTGTTTCTTCGGCAATCACGTCAAACGAAACGCCTTGTATACGGCTTGCCGTGCCAACAAAGCACTTGCCGATGATCTCATCTTGCAGGCCCAACGCTTCAAAAATCTGTGCTCCTTTGTAGCTTTGCAAGGTGCTGATGCCCATTTTGGCCATCACTTTCAACATTCCTTTGGCAACACCCTTTCGATACGCCTTGACGACTTGCTCATCGTCCCAGGTTGGGCTGAGCAAGTTGTCGCGGCGAGCCTGCCACAATGACTCGAATGCAAGATAGGGATTGATCGCGTCAGCACCGTATCCAATCAACAGGCAATGGTGGTGGACTTCGCGCGCCTCGCCAGTTTCGATCACTAGGCCGATCTGCGTTCGTTTGGCTTTACTGACCAAGTGATGATGCACTGCGCCGATCGCCAACAAAGCGCTGACTGGTACGCGGTCGTAACACGTGCTGCGATCACTAAGGATCGCCAGTTCAATGCCTTGATCGGCAGCCCGTTCGACTTCGTCCGCGATTCGGTCCAACGTCGCCAACAAACCGGCTTTGCCATCGCCTCGGTCAAACGTGATGTCGATTTCCTGACTACGCCAGCCTTCGTGGTTGATATGTTTCAACGCCGCAAGTTCTTCATTGGTTAGGATTGGGTGATCAACCAACAACCGGTGACAATGTTCGGGCGTCGCGGCTAGCAAATTGTGCTCAGGACCGATGTAGCACTCCAACGACATGATCACTTCTTCGCGAATCGAATCGATCGCTGGGTTCGTGACCTGTGCAAACAACTGCTTGAAGTAATCGTAAATCATCCTGGGTTTGTCGCTCAAGCAAGCGAGCGCACTATCGTTCCCCATGGACCCAACGGGATCGCGAAGTTGCTGGACCAACGGACGCAACATGAAGTTCATCGTTTCAGCCGTGTAGCCGAACGCTTGCATACGAGGCAGTAACGTCTCGCTGTCAAACCCGTGGCCTTCCGTTTCAGGATGCAAATCTGCCAAGCGAATACGTTGGTCGCGCAACCACTGTCCATACGGCATCGCCTTGGCAAACGTTGTCTTCAGTTCTTCATCTGGAATCAGTCGTCCCTGCTCAAAGTCCACCAAAAACATTTTGCCTGGCTGCAAGCGGCCCTTTTCTTTTACGATCGCCGGATCCACTGGCAGCACGCCGACCTCGCTGGCCATGATCACCCGATCGTCATGCGTGATGTAGTAGCGACTTGGGCGCAAACCGTTCCGGTCAAGCGTCGCTCCGATGTACTTTCCATCGGTGAATGCGATCGACGCCGGGCCGTCCCATGGCTCCATCAGGCAACTAAAATATTCGTAGAAAGCACGTTTCTCTTCATCCATCGTTTCGTGCTTTTGCCACGCTTCGGGCACCATCATCATCACCGCTTCTTGCAACGTGCGGCCATTCATCAGCAAGAATTCGAGCACATTGTCAAAGGTCCCCGAGTCACTGCAATGCGGTTCGACAACGGGGAACAGCTTTTTCAAGTCGTCACCGAACACTTCGCTTTTTGCAGTTCCAACGCGTGCCTTCATCCAATTGCTGTTGCCACGAAGCGTATTGATTTCGCCGTTATGGCTCATGAATCGCAACGGCTGCGCACGGTCCCAGCTCGGGAACGTATTGGTTGAAAACCGACTGTGCACCATGGCCAGATGGGTTTCAAAATCTTCATCGCGCAGGTCTGTGTAGTACGGCAAGACTTGCGCGGGCGTCAGCATTCCTTTGTAGATGATGACTTTCGTGCTCAGCGAACAGATGTAGAACATCAAAGCTTGCGAAAGAGTCTCACTACCGCGCAACTGGTGACTCGCGTTTTTGCGAATCAAGTACAGTTGCCGCTCGAATGCGTCGCCTTCGACTCCGTCCCCGGCAGCAACGAACAACATTTCGATCTTCGGCTCAGCCGCTTTCGCGGTCGGTCCAATATCCGCAGCCACTGACTCCTGCGGAACCTCGCGCCAGCCAAGACAAGATTGCCCAAACTGCTCGATCAAACTTTCGATCGTCTGTTTACAAGTCGCTCGTTCGCCATCGTCGGTCGGCAAGAATACCAGCCCCGCCGCAAAACGCCCCGGCTCCGGCAGATCAACACCCAAGTCAGCCTTCGCAACTTTGGTCAAAAACTTATGTGGCAGACCACACATGATCCCAGAACCATCGCCCGTGTTTGCTTCACAGCCACACGCACCACGGTGATCCATCGCTTGCAAAATCCTGTCCGCATCCAGAACATTCTGATGTGTCGGAGTGCCTTTGATCGACGCGATGAACCCAACACCACAGGCATCTTTCTCGAGCTGAGGGTCATAGAGCCCCATTTTTGGTGGCAAGTGAATCAAGTCTTCTTTAGAGAAAACATTCGATTTCATAGTTCGTTATACCTTCTATCGTGCAACACGAGGTCGCGGATGCGCATGCGTTGAATGCTGGCGAAGTATGCGTGCTTCGTTCGCATTTTGTGAAGTCCTTTCAACCTTCCATGAAATCACAGCTTCATGCTGTAAAGTTGTTCGTCCCGGCTCATGCCACGATCGAGCCTGGACCGATCTCCTGATTTTCTGTCTTGCGTTTTTCTTCCATGGGTCGCCCAAGCAGAAGTGATCCAAACTCACTGGCGGCTCGGCCAAGTGAACCCGAGCGACGGAAGATGATGCCCAGTGGGCGAGTCAGTCTCAGTTCACGACAGGCAACCACACGCAACAAGCCATTGGCTGTCTCGCGTCGTACAGCGGCTTCGGGAACAATCCCAATTCCTCGGTTGGCCTGGATTGCACGGATCATCGAATCGGCGTTGTCGAATTCCATCCGTACATCAACGCTAACTCCGGCACTGCTCAGGCACTTGTCAACTTCCTTGCGAAGCCGAAGCCCGCGTTCAATGCCCACCATTTCGATCCCCTGTAACTCAGCCAATCTGATCTCGCTCTTTTGAGCCAGCGGATGGGCGGACGAACAAACCAATTTCATTGGCTCGTTCAACCAGGGAATCGAACGCAGTTGTTTTGTGTTCTTGGAAAAACTGACCAAACCCAAGTCAATTTGTCCTGACGTCGTCATCTCAAAGACTCGTTCACTGGTACCAAACTCAAACCGAACATCCACATCAGGATGTCGCTCAGCAAACTCTTCCATGGCCTCTGGTAAGTAACTCAGCCCTACCGAATAGACGCTTCCAATCTTCAGTGTTCCGCGCAGACGTTGCCCGATGCTTTGCACTTCCTCAGTCAGAGTCTGGTAGCGCCGCAGCACATCACGAACACCGCTCAGATAAGTGATGCCGGCTTCCGTTAGCACCAGTGGCCGCTTTGACCGATCGATCAATTGAACTCCCAGCGATTCCTCCAGCTGCTGCATGGCTTGTGAAACCGCGCTTTGAGTCAAGGAATGGGCCTCTGCCGCACGTGAGAACGAGCAGTGTTCAGCCAAAGAGCAATAGATCTGAAGGGTCCGAAACTGCACGAAGTCCAATCTTCCATTGTTAAAAATTCTAATAGTGCGGAGCTCCGCAAACAAACAGACTTATGAACGTAAGCGTCGTGATTCCAATCGTCAACCAAACGCGACGTGTTTGAGCGGCTAATGGAGAACAGGCCCCCGTACTCGGCAATCAACGTACTCGGGGAGTTGGTCTCTTTTGGGGTTGCGCTCTTGAGGTAGGCCGGACCGAGCAAACGCTGC
>CAYNNP010000268.1:0-8659 GCA_964398215.1 uncultured Pirellulaceae bacterium
TTCGATCAAAACGTTGGTGCTTCGGTTCCTCCGAAAAGCAATCAGCAACAATTGACTCGCATCCTTTCATTGTTGGACAAGGTCGGTGCTGATGGCCGCACGGACTTGGGCAAGGTCGCCAAAGAAGTTGCTCAATCGATCCCTCGCCGCGGCTTGATCGTTATCGTTTCGGATTTGCTGGGAGTCGATTCGCTGGTTGAAGGACTTCGGGTTTTGCGGCAACGCGGACACGACGTTGCGCTGTTCCACCTGCTGCATGATGATGAATTGAATTTTGAGTTCAGCGGCGCGACGCGATTCGAATGCTTGGAAAACGAAGACTTTCTGAATTGCAACCCGCGTGCTCTGCGCGAAGGCTACCTGGAAGCTTTGAATGAATTTTTGGCCAAAACAAAGCGAGCGTGCGGTCGACTTTCGATCGACTACATGCAGGTCAAGACAAGCGAGCCGCTGGACGCGGTGTTAGCCAAATTCTTGGCAAGTCGGCAGGCCCTGCCCAACTTGCGACGTTAGAAGTATCCCAACCACTTTATCGTAGAAAACTAAATCGTGTTTTTGTATCCAGCGCTCCTAGCCGGCTTCTTCTTTGTCGCGATACCGCTGTTGGTCCATTTGATCAACATGTTGCGCCATCGTCGTCAGCAGTGGGCTGCGATGGATTTCTTGTTGGCTAGTTATCGAAAGCAAAAAAAGTGGGTTCGCCTGCGACAGTTGCTGCTTTTGCTTTCTCGAATTGCCATTGCCGCACTATTGATTGCGATGTTGTGCGGCTGGACCGGTGGCGGAACCCTGATGGGTGTGCTTGGCGGTCAGACCACGCATCACCTAGTGATATTGGATGACAGTTATTCGATGGGTGACGAATCCGGCGGCACAACACCTTACAACCGGGCTTTGCAGTCACTTGAGGCATTGACCAAACGACTGGCAAGCGATGACGGAAATCATCAACTGACCGTGATGCGAGCCAGCCGCGCGTCGATGGCGGTCAAAGGCGGCAGCGAGTCGGGCGATGCAGCAGCGGACCTTTCCGCGCAGACGATCACTACCGACGGGCGATTGATTGGGCGATTGATGGCCACGACGGCTTCGCCAATCAGAACGGATTTGATTCCCGCGATCGACTTGGCAACCGAGTTGATTACTAGCACACCAGCGGACTCCAAGTTCATTTATATCGCCAGTGACTTTCGCGAACGTGACTGGGCCTCGCCTGATCGGGTTGCCGAGTCGCTGCGAAAGTTGCCAGTCGACGAAGTTGACATTCGGATGATTGATTGTGCTGTCGAATCATCAAACAACCTTGGCATCACAGAGCTGTATCCTTCCAATGATGTTTGGGTCGCAGGCGTGCCTGTTGTTTTGAATGTAACGGTTCACAATTACGGAACTGACAAAGTCGAAAACGTGTCTTTGGCTAGCCGCGTGATTCGGTATCCAGATTCTGTCCAGTCAGTCGACGTTGTCCAGCAGTTCAGTGGGGAGATCGATTCGTTGGACCAGCTGCAGATCGAATCGATTGGCGCGGGCGAAGAAGTCACCAAGACGTTTCAGGTCTATGTCACCGACATTGGCACACATGCAATCGAAGTCTCGTTGCCCGATGATGCGTTGCAGATCGACAACACTCGATCTTGCACATTGCCACTTACAGATGCTGGCAAAGTGCTGATCGTCGATTCAGATGTGGATCAACTGGGCGCTTATCACATTGAATCGGTACTGGATCCTGGAAGCCAAGTTCGCATCGGTGCCGTCCCCGATGTGCAGCCGCCTTCGTTTTTGCGATCCGCAACGATCGAAACATTGGCACCGTATCGGGCAATCTACATAATCAATTTGCCTGAGATCAGCGAAAACACATCCGACGCGCTTTCCAAGTTTGTGCGTCGTGGTGGTGGGCTGGCCTGGTTCTTGGGCGAAGATGTCAGAGCGGCGACTTATAACCAAAATCTACTTGCTCAAGATCGCGCCTTGTTGCCCGCCCCGCTTTCTGAGATCCAGGAGTTGAAAGTCTCCAGCGAAAAGTCTGGTGATGTTGTGTTTGGTCAGCACGACACGATGCTAGAACCTCTCCGTGCTGCTGGTGATAATATTTGGGCGTTGGTCGGAGTCGCTCGAACTTGGGGATTGGATGAAACCAAGGATCCCGCGGAAGAACCTGATGACGGCGACGCGGCCTCCAGTGCACCTCGTGTACTAACGGTTCTGAAACGTCGCGACGGAAAGCCGCTGGCGACACAGCACCAAGTCGGCAAAGGAAGGGTCATCACAGTGCTTTCTGGGCTGGATGATAGTTGGACGAATTGGCGCAGCGATCCCACCTTCGTTCCGTTTCTGTTGCTCAGCAATGCCACACTTTGGAGCGGAGCGGCACCGGAAACCACTCGTATGATCGACATGCCGTTGATGCGAGATTTGCCACCGGATTTGTTCTCGTCTCAAGTGACATTCGTGCCAGCGAACCAGGCGCCTCGCGTTCCCATTGAATTGGAAGGTGTTGAAACGGGCGATGATTCTCAGGCCGGTTCGTCAACGGTTTCAGTCAACTTGGATCCCACCGAAATGATCATCGCAGGTGAATCCAATGTGTCGGAAGTCTTGCGTCCGGGGATTTCTGAATGGGCGCTGACACGTGCAGACGGCCGTGGACAGGTCATCCCGGTGGCTTCTGTCATTCGAGTCGGTGAGGGGGATTTGCGACGTTCAAATACTGCAGAGATTCAACAGGGACTGATGCCTTTAGAAGTCAAATTCATTTCCAGTAGCCAGTGGAGTGCCGAAAATCAAACGGTTGGCAGTTCAACACTGACGATGCTACTACTGGGCTTACTGGGCCTTGTTCTCGCTGGCGAACAGATGCTTGCCTACTGGGCTAGTTACCATGTTGCGGCGACAAAAAGGAGTGCAGCATGAACGAGTCGGGTACCAAACAGATTATTTATGAATTCGCGCGTGCCGCTTCATTAGAAGGCTGGTGGGTTTGGGCGATTTTGATCGGTGCGTTGGCGGTGCTGTTATACGCATGCGTACGTCTTTACCGCCGCGATACGGCCGAGGTTCCAGCAGTCATACGCTGGACGTTGATCATGTTGCGCGTCGCCGCAATCATTGCGTTGGTCTTCTTTTTCTTTGACTTACAACGACGTACTCAGCGGCTAGTCACGCGGCCAAGCGAAGTAGCGATTTTGGTCGACACTAGTCAAAGCATGTCGTTGCCTGCAGGAAGCGTTGCCTCAAAACAAAGTCGTGCTGAGCGCGCCGCAGAGATCTTGGGCGACACGGATCTGCTGGAGAAACTGGCAGTCGAACATCGCGTGAGTGTCTATTCATTTGCCGAAGACGCTGAGCCAAATCTGCTGGAATCGCGTGGCGGCGAGGTAGCATCGGATCCCAACGAAGCCAATGAGTCGGTCGCGAGTACCGCGTCACCATGGGCCTGGGGCGGCGCTGTTTTGATTGGCATCGCGATACTACTAAGCATCGCTTCGTTGCTAATGGGAGCATCCGGCAAGGGATCTGCGGTGGGCGGACCAATACTGGGCGCTGCTGTCGCGATCATCGTCGGAATCATTTGTCTGGGCAGCGTCTATGCTGTCCGATCACAAGAATCGTTGTCGCAAATCCTTGGTGCCGCGCCGTCAACTGAATCGACCGAGGATGACGAGGATCAGTCCGAGAAAGAACCCGAGTCAATCCGCGTGACCAACTGGGCGGATCAGATTGTAGCCGCCGGTGCCCAAAGTCGTATTGGTGACGCGATCAAAAATGTGCTTACCGATCACGATCCTGCGACATTGGCGGGCATCGTTTTGTTGACTGATGGCCAAAGCAATGGTGGAAGTGATGCAACTTCAGCGATGACGTTCGCGCGTCGCAGTCAGGTTGCAGTGTTCCCCGTTGGCATGGGCAGTAGTGACGCGCCTGTGAATGTAAGAGTCGTTGACCTAGATGCACCGCGACGAGTTTACCCAGGTGACAAGTTTGCGATCAGTGGTGTGCTGCAAGCCAGCGGGCCGAAAGCGGTTGAGGTTGAAGTTCAATTGATGGACGCTTTGGATAGCGATGCCAAGCCAGCGACGAACGCTGATGGCGAGCCGATCCCGTTCAAAGGTGAAGTAATCGATTCGCAGAGAGTCAAAATCGAAAACGATGGCACTTTGACACCGATACGATTTGAGCTGGAACCAGAATCGGTTGGTCGACGACGACTAGCAATTCGAGTCGTTGCCCCCAAAGATGACCGAAACAAACGCGATGACATTCGCGACGCTCGTTACGAAGTCGTTGCTCGCAAGCTACGAGTACTGGCGATCGCGGGCGGCCCAACGCGAGAATACCGGTTTGCAAGAAACTTGCTATATCGCGACAAGTCAATCGAATTGGATGTTTGGCTTCAGTCGGGGCAACCTGGAATGAGCCAGGATGCCGACAACATGTTAACGGAGTTCCCAGGGTCTGCGGACGAACTGTTTGAGTATGACGCGATCATGGCGTTTGATGCTGATTGGTTGTCGCTGACAGTTGCTGATCTGGACATGGTTGACCGTTGGTTGGCTCAACAGGCCGGCGGCATGATCATTGTTGCGGGACCTGTCTACCATCCAAGGTGGACTCGAACGCGAACTGATCCACGCGTTGGCAGGATCTCAGGATTCTTTCCTGTGACATTTTCATCCCGTGGTCCTTTGCTGGGCGGAGGTCGCCAGGGTGGCGAGAACGCATGGGCGATCGAGTTTTCTCCTGAAGCTCGTCGCGCAGAATTTTTGTGGATCGCCGACGATGCGCCAAAGAGCTTTGAGGTTTGGGATGAATACGGCGGCGTCTATGACTACGTTGGTGTAAAGAGTTCCAAGCCGGGTGCAAAAGTCTACGGTTACTTTTCCGATCCAACCACAGAGATCGGTGATAGTTTGCCGGTCTACTTTGCATCGCAGTTTTATGGTGCTGGTCGCGTGTTCTTTCAAGGAAGTGGCGAGATTTGGCGTTTACGTGGTGCCAGCGATGCGTACTTCGACAGCTACTATACAAAGCTGCTGCGTTGGGTCAGCGAGGGCCGATTGCTTCGCGACAGCAACCGGGGCGTTGTCTTGGTTGAACCCAGCCGTGCGATGGTTGGTGACACAATCACAGTACGTGCCGTGCTGACTGACGAACAATTCGAGCCACTGAATGTTCCAGAGGTCGATGCAAAGCTACTTGCTCCTGGTGGAAAGATCGGGGACTTGAAGCTCTCGCCTCTCAAGGGTGAACCACGAGGGGGAACGTATGGCGGCCGCTTCATTGTTCGCGAAGCCGGTAGCTACGAAGTTCGTGTGACTTTGGGCGATGCGTTGGACGAACAGGTGCTACGACAAAGCATCCAGGTGCGATTGCCAACGATCGAATTGGAACGTCCACGCAGAAACGACGATGAACTTCAGCAGCTTGCTTCATTGACTGGCGGAACCTACACGCCGGTCAACGAAGACGTGACATCAGTACAGGTGAGTTCATCACTCGGGAGCTTGCTAAAGCCCCAACCGCAAACCACGATCTTGCCGGGAACTCCCGACCAGATTTTCAATCAAAGACGTAATGCCATTTTGATGTGGTTGATCGCAACCGTTCTGACCATGGAATGGGTAACCCGTCGCCTTCATCGATTGGCCTAACAATCAAGAAATATGTCCGACCGTCAATATCTCGATCCGCAATTGTCATCGCTGCTGGGCAGGCTTCGCAGCCGTGTTCGTCGATATGTCGTTTGGGACTCTCTGCTGGCACTCGCCGCGATTGTCTTGCTGGCGTTCTGGGTCGGCCTTGCCTTGGATTACTTGCCAGTGACGGTGGGCGGTACTGAAATGCCGCGTTTGGCGCGCGGGATTTTGCTGTTGATTGTCGCCGGGCTATTCATCTTCATCGTTGCCAAACTTTTGATTGGGCGACTGAATCGAGACCTGCCAGACGATAGCCTTGCCTTGCTACTGGAACGGCAGCACCCCAAGCTCGGTGGCCGCTTGGTGACAGCCGTGCAGCTAAACAAGACAGACCGGGACGGTGATTCGCACTCGCCAGTCTTGTTGAACCGAGTACACAAGGAAGCTGCTGCCGCGGTCGATCAAGTCGACACCGGCCGTGTCTTTCGATCGGAACCTTTGGCACGAAAGGCGATGGTTGTCGTGCCACTTGCCCTGGGCATGATCGTTTTTGCCGTGCTAAGCCCAACAGCGTTTGGTCGTGCCGCTGGCAGACTGACATTGCTTTCAGATGATCCTTGGCCCCGGCGTGCTGAACTAGAAATGGTCGGCGTTGAGGTTCCGGTCGTTACCGCTGCTGACGATGAAATGGTCGAACCCGAACTGAAAGAGTTCCAGGACTTGAGCGTCAGTCTCCCCAAGGGCAGCAATCCAACATTGCGAATTCGAGCCAAAGCCGATTCAGCAGAAGTCCCTGTCGCTTGTACCGTTTACTACTGGACAGACGAGGGCTCCAAAGGCCAAACCAACATGCGCCGCGTCGGCCGCGTCGTGGATGGCTATCAGTCATTTATTCTTGATGGGCCACCGTTCACTGGATTGACTGACTCGTTCACGTTCAGCGTCCGTGGGCTTGATGATCGACTGGATGGCTTTCGCATTGAAGCAGTCCAGCCGCCAGCGATCACTGAAATGCTGGTTCAAGTCCGCAAACCCGATTACTTGCGTGGAGCGTCAAGCGGCGAATTTGACACCGAGTCCAAGTATCAAGCGGGCCTGCGAATTCCACAAGGCAGCGATGTAACGCTTGTTGCCAAAACCAGCGTCCCACTTGGCAGTGCTGATGTTGCACTGAAAACCGACCAAGGCGACGTCAAATTCGACGACGTTGAATTGGTGGAAGATGGAGGCGTTCGCTTGAACCTTCAAGACTTCAATGTGGCCACTACCATTCGAATGGTCCCGAAAGACCAACAGGGTATTTCTGCCCAGGCAGCCTACCGTTATTTCATGGGAGTTGTCGTTGACGAAGCGCCCTCGCTGCAATTGAAACTCAATGGCATCGGCACCGCGATCACGCCGGTCGCCAGGCTGCCAATGGAATCAGAAGCCGAAGACGATTACGGAGTTGACCAACTGACGATTTTCGCATCACCGGCTTCCGGAACAGAAGAATCAAACGACGAACAAGCTGCCACGGCTAGTCCTAAAATGGACCGCGACGGTCACTCAGAAGCCGTGATCGATTTGCGCGAAGTCGTTGCTGCCGGCACGTTACCAGAGATTGTCCCTGGCACAGTTCTGAATGTCTTTGCCGAAGCAACCGACCACTACGACTTGGGTGACAAACACCTGACGCGAAGTGAAATCTTTCCGTTGCAAGTTGTCACAGCAGACAAATTGCTCGCCATGTTGGAACGACGTGAACTTGGCATGCGAGCGCGATTGGAGCAAACGATCGAAGAGACTCGGAACCTGCGAGACTCGCTGGATTTGATGCGGCGCCGAACGTTCGCGCCTGATCAACCTGAGCCCAAAGATGAAGCCGAACGAACACGTAACATCCAAGTTCGTCGGATTCGGGTTCAGCAAAGTGGGCTACAGGCTAGCAAGACATCTGAAGAGCTAAGTGGCATCGCAACTTCACTTGATGACCTGCTTCAGGAGATGGTCAACAACCGTGTAGATTCGGCAGATAGACGCGAGAGAATCGGCGAAGGTGTCCGAGATCCGCTAAAAACAATCATTGCTGGATCTTTAGCAAATCTGCAAAGTCAAATCAAAGATGTGGAAAAATCGGTCGAAAACTCCGCCCAGGCCGAACAAAAGACCAAAATTGCTGTCAAAACCGCCGAGGAAGTGCTACTTAAGCTAACGGCTGTTTTGGACAAAATGCTAGACTTAGAGAGCTTCAATGAGATTCTGGATTTGTATCGCCAGCTGATTGAAGACCAAGATTCAATTAGTAAAGAGACCAAGGAAGAGCAAAAACGTAAATTGCTTGATCTCTTCAAAGAGTAAACTCACCCCCACTTCCAACTTACGGACCGTCCGATGCTAAAGCTGCGCAAACCGTCACAATGGTTGATTGGAATGTTTGTTTTTGGGTTCGGTCTATTCTCATTCGCCAGCGTTGCGCCAGCTGCGGACGCGACGCTGATTCAACGTCAGAATAAAATTTCTGATCGTTATCAAAAACTCGAAGAGCTCCTTCTGCGTCTAGCAGATGTTGAAGCCGCTGAGAATCCTGAGCGTTCGGCATTGATGCGTCGCGCCGTAAAGCAATCTCGTGAGCGCTTCGTGTTGGAAAAACTGCGAGTCGCATCCGGCGCTCTGCGTGACGAGAAGTACAAAGCCGCCGTTGACGAACAAGAGAACGCGGTTTCGGAATTGAAAGGAATCCTGAAGCTTTTGATGAGCGAAGACCGATCCAAACGGATTCGCGACGAAAAAGAACGCATTGCAAAAATGATCAAGGACCTGAAGCGTATCGAACGCGCTCAGCGTAGTACCGGTGCTCGAACTGAGAACGGCGCAGAACTTGAGGACGTGCAAGAAGACCAGAAGTCGATCACCGAGCGAAGTGAAGATCTGAAACAGCAGATGGAAGACGATACCGAACCCGTTATCGATCCAGAAGCAGAGCAAAGCGAGAGTAGCGAAAGCAAGAGTAGCGAAAGCAAGAGTAGCGAAAGTAAGAG
>CAYNNP010000269.1:0-8587 GCA_964398215.1 uncultured Pirellulaceae bacterium
TGACGTTCGCGGTAACGGTGGCGGCTCTCGGGACGCGCTGCGAGCTCTTGCGTCATACCTCCTGTCGCCCAACGATCCGCCTCGAGTTGCAAGCGCCGCGAAGTACCGTTTGCATCCGAGTTTTGATTCCCAGCATCTTGAGGCTCGATTTATGTATCCGCCTGACTCGCAGCAGTGGTCCAAGGCCGAAAAAGAAGCGATCGCGGCCTTTGCCAAATCCTTCAAGCCAGAATGGACTCCAACAGAAGACCAATTTAGCGAGTGGCACTACATGGTGTTGAGTCGAATGGATAAACCCGAGATCGAGCATTACGGCAAACCCGTTGTTGTTCTTTGCGACTCAGGTTGCTTTAGCGCGACCGACATCTTCTTGGCAGCGCTCAAGGGCATGCCAAACGTAACCCTGATGGGCACCGCCAGTAGCGGCGGCAGCGCAAGGTCCATTAGCTCTCGCGTACCCATCGTCAACCTAAGGATCAAGCTCGCATCGATGGCATCGTTTCAACCGAATGGCAAACTTTACGACGGCAACGGCGTTATTCCCGACATTCAGATTGAATCGAATCCGAATTACCTAATCGGGAAATCAGACGATGTGCTTAAGAGAGCAGTTGAGCACGTCTTGAAGAAGTGACTTTGTCGCTAGCCAGTTGGCGACGTCGGATCAGTAAATCAACAAGCAAAGGTTTTAGTTTTTAGATTTATCACTGTCTACCAAATGTCGGCTGAAATTCGGTGGTGTCGAGCAACGTTGTGTTTTTGCGACCTTTTGTGATTACTCTTCGTCAGGTTCGTTTTTCTGTTTGACGATGTACTTGCCGCCTCCGGCGTAGGTAAGTTTGCTTTTGTCGATAAACACTCCGCCGTTTGCAGTTACGACTTGAGGGCCGTCTGTTTTTAGTCGCATTTCAAATTCCAGATTGTATCGTTTCTCGTTCTTCTCTTGGATACTCCATCTCATCTTGTTTAGCAGCACGCCATCCTCATCCGTGTCGGCATAGCTGCGGATTTGGTTGGGGAAAGCAACCGGATTTGTCCGGACATAGGGAGATCCAGTGCTAGACCCTGACTTTGAAAATGGCTCCAACAGATCTTTCGAGACGGAACGAAAGTGCTCGCTGTTGCTTTCGATTTTGAGCGTAAGCTGTCTGGGGTCCCGGTACTTCGCGCCCTTTTTGATGGGCAGATCCAACAGAACGCGAAACCCTGCTGGGCCTTCTATTGGAAAATCCAGCTTCGTTGTATTCACAGTCTTTTTAGTGACGAAATCTATTTTGGCTATTTGAAGCGAAAAGACATGCTGTCCTTGGGGGACGGAGAAATGGAGCGTATCGTTCATGTGCAATTTATCAGTGGATGCAAACACGATAAACGAAGTTGGGTTGGGGGCAAAATCACCGATCTCGCGATACTTTCGATAAATTCTGCTCAGTTGATCACGCTGGAAATCTGCCACCTCTCCTTTTTCGGCAAGGTCACGCTTGCGTTTCTCGACAGAAAGCATTTCGAGACGGGCACGCTCGCTTTTCGCAGTCACAGCTGCCAATTCGTTATCCAATTTCGTTGCGTCACGATGCGTTACTATGATCACACCCAGCAGCGGCATCGCAAACAGCGAGAATATGACCCAGCGAACGCGATTGAAACGCGGGAGTTTCGTGACCTGAGAATCACTCATCGGAATCTTCGCGTTTGGATCGAGGGTAGTCATCGAACTTCACACTTTGGTCGCGCGAAAGCCAAGCCCAGAATTCGAAGACAGCCTGTTTGTCTTCTTTGTGATCGATTTCGATGTCCGCCAAAAAATACGTGCGGCCACGTAAATCAATATCGGATTGCACGCGAGAATTGACAGTTGACCAAGAGTTGATGACGTTTTTCGGTGAGGCTACTTCACAGATTGCCAGCACTTGCCCGTCAAGTTCCAGCGTGATTGCCGCATGGCTTGCTTCGTTGCGATGTCGCGAAATGGTGATATGAAGGTCATGAATTCCTGGCGGAATCTGTATTTGCGACTTCGCCGATACACTCAACGGTGATGTCTCCAGCCACTCTTGAGCATCCAGTTCTCTTTTGTTGCGATCTAAATCATTTGGTGCCGACGCGACCGCCGAACGCAAAAAAACGGGTGTCTGCTCAGGAACTGATATCCGGTAGTGAGTGGGCGATTGATGCCTTGCAGAACTAACTGTCGGTACGCTGCGAATGCTGACTTTGCCTAGTCGAGGCTCGACAATTCCATAACGCTGCTGCACCTCGGGAAAACCCTCCAAAGCGACCTGATGCACCTTCGCGACTTCAGCGTAAAAATCCAGCCTAGCAGTCGAATCGACCAATCCGTTTTCTAGGTTTTGCTTCGTCGTCTCGAAATTCTGTAAATCGGCTTCTGTTTGAACGATTCGTTCACGCAAGTTGTACTTTCGTTCGTAGCCAAGCCAGCCGACTGCTGCCAGTGCTGCGAGCAAAGTGAACAGTAACAGATCCTTTATCTCAAATCGCAAGTGATGCCCTCAGCGCGAAGTTATCAAACGAGCCGTGAAATCTTAACAACGGTGACAGTGTAGAAATAGCGTTTCTGCGCCAGTTCGTAGCACTCTTAGACATCAATCATTCCGATTAGCTGGACAGCGCCACTTTGTGATCAGAATACCGGGATCCGCCGACTCATCAGCCGCAGAGCGTTAGCTTCCGGTTCGTGCGACAATAACCGGGTGATAACGCGCGGCCGCTGATAAAAGTGGCGCGATCCAGCTAAGCAGTCACTACGAACGGATCTCGAATTTGCGCTGCAAATCGATTCGGCACTCGTTTTGTAGCCTGCCGTCGGACTGTAATGCCATCCGTGTGCAGTTAGCATAACCGCGACGGAACTGAACTGTCCACTGATTCTGTTCGTCAACAGGTACAGTTTTTTAACTTAGAGACTTGCACTCGGCAGGTGAAACTTAGCCAGAGCATGGAGAGCCGAGTACCGTACAACAAGAGCTAGAGAGAATCAAAAGCAAGCGAGTGATTGCGTCACGACGCCTACTTGATGCAATACAGTCGTTTTTCGGAACGGAGATATGCCACGTTGTCCACGATGGCTGGCGTTGCATTGAAATCGGAGTCGTCGAGCGCTGGATTGTGAGCGACCAGATTCATCTCTGGGTCTGCATCAAATACGACAGTTCCGCTACGGCGAGTAACAACAAAAATGTGGTCACCTGCTTTCACTGGTGACGCATAGACAGGGCGACCACCAGATTTCAGGTCTGGCACACGCGTTCGCGTTACGGTTTCCCCCGTCTTTGCATTCACACAGAACGCTTGCCCGCGATCAGTGACCCAGTAAAGGTGGCCGTCATGCAACAGAGGCGTTGGAACGTAACTGCTGTCTCGACTGTACCACAGGCTGTGAGTATCCGTGATGTCCTTTCGTCCCCTGCGTTTGATGGCGTTGGTTTCTTGTGCGGGATAGCCACCAAACGTATAGAACGCATCCTTGCCAACGACGACACTGAGGCTGACGTTTCCACCGTTGTTGATTTGGCAAAACCATCGCAGCTTTCCGTTGCTTACATTCAATCCCCATACTTCACCTGGCATCGAAATCACCGCCTCCATCACGCCACCTTCGCCAGGCACAATGACCGGCGTCGCATAACAGAGTTCTAGGCCATCATATTCTGCCTTCCAAAGCTCTTTGCCGGTTGCCGCATCAAGCCCGATGATGGCACGAGCTTCTTCGGACGCGTTCACGATCCGAGTATTTTCATGCAGAACGGGACTCGCACCTGATCCCCATCTTTTGCTCGCCGACATTTGTCCAAGATCCTTCTGCCAAACCATTTTCGCACGATTGTGAAGTACTTCTGGATAAGCTGAACGACGAGACTTTGCAAGCGATCGCGATGTTACGACTCGAAAAATACAGTGTGGATGAAATCGCTGAGCGCATTGGTTGTGCACGTCGCAGCGTCGAACGACGTTTGAATCTCATTCGCAGTATTTGGGAAAGCGAATTGCAATCGTAACATTGTTCTTGAAGTTCTTTGTTTAGTCAGCATTTCTGGGGAGCGGAACACAGAGCAACTCGGCCGTTTCCATGTCCAATTCCACAGCGGAACGTAAAAATCTTTTGTTGTCGCACAGTTTACTCGAAGATCAGGAATCGGTATTTCTGCCCGCCAGCATGCCTATGGAATCAATAGGCGAATTGGTAAAAGCAAAGCTGTTTTACTTGCTGCGGCGAGCGTTCTTGATCAGATTACGAGGCAGCGCCAAGCGATCGGACTGACAAGACTCCGTCGATATCGCTAATGGCGGCTAGCGTTTGTTCGGAGACTTCGCCGTCCAATTCAACGATCGTGTAGGCCAAGTCACCACGCGACTTGTTCAACAGGTCCGCGATGTTTTGGTTAGCGTTGGCGAGGATCGTTGAAATTTGACCCACCATGTTTGGCACGTTTGCGTTTGCAATTGTGATTCGGTGGCCGTTGCGGGGTAAAATCGCTTCTGGAAAATTCACCGAATTGCGAATGGTTCCGTTCTCCAGGTACTCGCGCACGTTGTCGGCAACCATGACCGCGCAATTCTCTTCGGCTTCGTTGGTCGAAGCGCCCAGGTGCGGAAAAGAAATCACACGGTCGTGTTTTAGCAAAGCGTTGTTTGGAAAGTCAGCGACGTACGAGTGAAGATGATCGCTATCCAAACTTGCCAGTATGGCTTCTTCGTCACAGATCCCGCCACGAGCGAGGTTCACAATGATTCCGCCTTTGGGCATCATTGCGAGACGTGCAGCGTTAACGATTCCACGAGTTGCATCAAGCAGTGGAACGTGGACGCTGATCACATCGGATTGGCTGAAAAGGTGTTCCAGGTTGAGCGCTGAATCGACGTCACTAGAAAGCTGCCAGGCGCTTTGAACAGAAATTTGCGGATCGTACCCGACAACTTTCATGCCTAGTGATGAGGCTGCGTTTGCGACTCGCAGGCCGATTGCACCGAGCCCAATAACGCCCAATGTTTTGGATGGAAGTTCCGAACCGACGAAGTTCTTTTTGCCGGATTCGACCGCCTTGGTAACTTCTTCGTCGGTTCCCGATAAAGAGGCGGCAAACAATTGCGAGGCTGGAATATTACGCGCGGCCATCAGGATACCAGCGATGACCAATTCTTTGACGGCGTTCGCGTTCGCGCCAGGAGCATTGAATACCGGAACGCCACGGCTGGACATCTGGTCAACAGGGATGTTGTTGACACCAGCGCCCGCGCGTCCAATTGCAACGACGGATTCTGGGATGTCCATGTCGTGCATTTTGAATGACCGCAACAAGACAGCGTCGGGACTGCCGATGTCAGAGGCAACCTCGTAGGACTCGCGAGGTAAACGCTGCAAGCCTTTGATGGAAATGTTGTTCAGCGTCAGGATCTTGTGCATGAAATTCTTGGGTGTCGGAATGCTTGGTATTGGTGGTGAAAGTCGCTGTCAGCGGCGATTGGTTTTTAACCGTTTTGAGCCGCGAAATCTTTCATGAAGTTTGCGAGGGTTTGTGCGCCTTCAAGTGGCATTGCGTTATAAACGCTCGCGCGAATCCCACCCACGCTGCGGTGTCCTTTCAGCGCGGACAGGTCAAGCTCTGCGGCTTGGGAAATGAATTTTTCCTGCAAGGTGTCATCCGCAAACTTGAAAGTCACATTCATCTTCGAGCGACAATCCGTCTGGGCGTGTCCGATGTAGAATTCGCTGTTGGCATCAATCACGTCATACAGCAACTGTGATTTTTGTTGGTTGAGTTTTTCGATTGCCGAAATTCCACCAATGTCATCGTTCAACCACCGAGCGACTTTTCCCAATACGTAAATCGCAAACGTGGGAGGCGTGTTCCATTCAGAGTCGGCTTTCGCATGATTGTTGTACAGCATGTAGCCCGGAAGATCTTCGCTTCCGAGCTGGAGTAAATCGCGACGGATGACGACGACGGTCACACCGGCCGGTCCAGCATTCTTTTGGGCACAGGCATACATCATCCCGTACTTGTCGATGTCCAAAGGTCGAGACAGAAAATCGCTGGATGCATCGCACACGAGCGGTACGTTGCTTGGGCACTCGGGTTCCGACTGAAACTGCACGCCTTGGATGGTTTCGTTGCTGCAGTAGTACAGATACGCGTCGTCATCGTTGACTTGGTAGTCATCTGACGAAGGCACATGGTTGAAGTTTGATTCGGCGGCGTCGTAAGCGACTTGGGCATCACCTTCTTTGACCGCCTGTGCGACTGCTTTTTTGCCCCATGTGCCGGTCACTAGGTACTTGGCTGTTTTGCCAGTGCCCTTCATCAGATTGGCTGGGATCATTGAAAACTGAAGCGCCGCACCGCCTTGCAAAAACAGGACTGCATAGTCGTCGCTGATATTCAACAGTTTGCGAATGCCGTTTTCCGCATCATGCAGAATGTCAACAAAGATCTTGTTGCGATGACTGATTTCCAAAAGAGAGCAGCCGGCGCCGGGCAAGCACAACAGTTCCGCTTGGACCTCTTTGAGGACCGATTCTGGCAAGGCCGCCGGGCCTGCGGAAAAATTGAATACGCGTTTCTCAGTGGCTGTTGCAGTCATAGCTTTTGGTCACCGCATGGGGGAGAGAGTTAGGTCACGAATCTGTTGGGAACGGCTCGTGTGGGTGAAATTCTATGGATTCACTACTCAAATCGGAAGGTTGCCGGTTTTGGTCTGCCGCTGTGGATTGATTAGGTCGGAAACCACGCCAAGCCGCAGTAAACGCTTGGGATTTGCACGGCACGGCGAGTTTTCGCAGGCCGCCCATCAGGACGCAAAGTCGCCCCATATTCCGCAGTGGAGTCAATCGTGCAGCTTTACCCAGCCGGTGCGACTCGGTTAATTCGCGTACGGTTGTACCAACTAGCCCAGATATTCGATTCATCAACTGTTGAGAAAACTAGTTCTACCTTTGATCACGATAAAGACGGTTAAGATGTCACGTTGGGTCGTAAGCATTGTCATTTTGTTGTGTGTCTCGGTATTGGTACCTGCGGGCGAATCAGATTCGATCAATTGGCCAGGAGAAGTACCTGCCAGTTCAAAGACTGACAAGGCTGACACAAACGCAACGCCAGGCGAAGGCACCGACGAGCCGGCCTCGCTAGCCAAGATGATGGAACAGGTTGAATCGCAAGCTGACGAAATCAAAGAGCTGCGTGAGCGTCTTGAAAAATATGATGAAGTGTTGGCTGCAACGTCTTCCACCACGGGCGAATGCGATGATCAACCAAACGTTCGCCGCAAACCGGTTGTGATAGAAGAATCTTTCAAGCAATCGTGCGAAGCGATGGGCAACGAGTTGGATGCGCATCTGTTGGATTTTTATCCAACGTATGATCGTGGGTTCGTGTTTCGATCGGCCAATCCCAAAAAGTTTCCTTATGAATTGATCATGCCGGGTTGGATTCAGTTTCGGCACAGTGCGTTTTCGCGTGACGTTGATAGCTGGACCGACAATGCTGGCGTGACACGTCCCGTTCGCAACCGGAATGCCTTTGATATTGAACGTGCCAGAATCTATTTCTTGGGTTGGGCTCACGACAAACGTCTGAGGTTCTTCTTGCAATTGGATGGTGATACCGACGGTCGGCATACGGTCGACTTTTTCGACTATTGGTGGTCGTGGGATTTCTCCGATCGATTCCGAGTGCAGATCGGCAAACGCAAAGTCGCGGCTAGTCGTCAATGGTTGCTGGGGGCACGACGTACGCGTTTGATTGATCGCCCGCTGGCAAACGATTTCTTTCGGCCTGACCGAACCGTTGGTATCTTTGCGATTGGTCGGACAGGCGAAACTGGTCACTACGAGGTAATGGTCGGTAATGGCTATCGTACTTCCAACATACCCAACTCAGAAACGGACGATCGATTCACGTTTGCTGCGACGCAGTACTTTGACCCGTTCGGGAAGTTTGGCAGCCAACTGGTCGACTATGACAACTCGAGCAGCCCACTCGTTCGGTTTGGGCATTCGTTTGTCTATTCGCCGCAAGATTCTGATTCGCTTGGGAATCCGTTGCCAGAAACAGATTTTATTCGGACGACTGATGGCACGAGATTGAATCAGACAGGTGCGTTGGCTCCAGGTGTGACCGTCTCTGATTTCGATTTGTATCTCTATGGTGCAGATGTTGCCGTGAAGAATCGCGGCTGGAGTTTGAACGCCGAAGTATTCTTGCGATGGATCGAGCAACTGCGTGGTGATGGTCCCCTGCCCCATTCCGATCTGTTCCAGCGAGGATTCTACGTCGAAGGCGGTCGTTTCTTGATTCCCAAGAAATTGGATGTCAACGCGAGGTATTCCGAAGTCCAAGGTTTGTTCGGCAATTCATCTGAATACGCTGCTGGTGTGAACTGGTATCCGCTGGATAACTCGAAGGTGAAGGTATCGTTCGATGTGACAGTGACGGATGGCAGTCCGCTACAGAATACAGCTACGGATATCCTTGTTGGCGATGATGGCACCCTCTTCCGCACGCAATTCCAGGCTGAGTATTAGTCAACCGACGTGAAATGCGACTTAGGTCCATCGTGTTCGGCGCGT
>CAYNNP010000270.1:0-8585 GCA_964398215.1 uncultured Pirellulaceae bacterium
GGGCTATCGCCCATCGGCTCAGTAAATCCACAAACCGCTACACAAAGGAACCATTCCTTGTCTTTGCATTTGTCTAACACGCAATACTATCCACGTGTTTTTGTGATCGCTTTGGCGATCGTCAATTGCATGATCGGCCAAGCCGTTTCGGATGACGTGAAAGCCAAGAACGATTTGGTAACGCCAGAAATGACAAAGTCGTGCCCTGCGCCTGGAAAGAGAGTGCGGCAAGTAGCGCCCGAGTACCGCCAAACAAAAGTTTACCACTCGTTGTATCTGCCGACCGATTGGAAACCCGGTGGGAACTATCCGGTGATCGTTGAATACACCGGCAACAAATTCCCGGCTTGCGGTTCGACGGGAGAAGTCAAAGATGCGAACTTGGGCTACGGTCTCTCTGGCGGAAAAGGCTTCATTTGGATTTCAATGCCGTACATCGATGTCGATGGTCAAAAAAACACGGTCACCTGGTGGGGCGACAAACAACTGACCGTGGACTACTGCAAAACAAACTTGCCTCGCATCTGCAAGCAATTTGGAGGCGACCTCGACAACGTCTTCTTGTGTGGATTTTCGCGCGGCGCAATCGCGGCCGGATACATTGGATTGGCCGACGATGAGATCGCAAAGTTCTGGAAAGGGTTTGTGACCCATGACCACTTTGATGGGCAAAAAAAATGGGGCTATCCAGACAGCGATCGCAAATCGGCGCTCGCGCGATTGGCCCGTTTGCAGGGAAGGCCCGTTTTGGTGTGCGGTGGCGCCAACGAATTCCTGAAGGAACACTTGGGTCTTGCCAAGTTCACATTCATGGCGATTCCTGTTGCGGAACTATTCGACATCCCTGACGGAAAAGTTATCCATCCGCATACCGATTTGTGGATGCATCGCCCAAGTCAATATCGTCAACGGGCTCGCCAGTGGCTTGCCAGCCAAAAGTGAACGATTCTGACCGGCGCAATCAACCCTTCGACGCGATGTTTTCTTCGGCTGCACTCTGTTTTAGATAGGTCGGAACCAAGTGAAGTGGGTCGGTGAACTTGGCATTTTGGGCATGTCGCCAGGCGACCAATCCGACGCCAACTGCGTCCACATGGTCTCGAATCAAAAAGTCGTGCTCATTTTTAAAAACTTTTTTGTCCCCAGTGACTTTCTGATCAGGCGGTAAACCGGCCAAGATCTTGGACCATTGTTCGGCATCAACGATCTTGCTGGGCTGCTGATCAGAGAACACATCCGAGCTGCCGGGAACGGCCTGGCCCAGACAAAAGCTGCCCGTGAATACTTGGCCGCGATAGGCGTTGATGCCAACTGTCAAGCGATCCAATTCGCCTGATTGGTAGAAAGTTGTCGCGGCGATGGCTGCCATCGAATCGACACCGATCAGTGGCAAATTCTTCGCATAACACAGTGTTTTGGCAGTTGTGACACCGATTCGCAGTCCAGTGAACGAACCTGGTCCTGCCGCAACTGAAACAAAACTTAGTTTTTGATTCTGGCTAGAAACCCAATCCAAAAGGCCCTTCAGAGCGGGGGCTAAAGTGGCTGCCGTGCGTTCACCTAACACTAATTTTTTCTGTTTCAGCACCTTATCTTCCTGCAAAACGGCGACAGAGCCAGCCGTTCCGGTTGTTTCAATGGCAAGCTGTAGTCCGCGCGAAACGGCGACAGTGTCGGCAGGATGGTCAGATCCCATGGGATTGCTGTGATTTTTCCGTTGTGAGTACAATTCGATGTTCAGCAGTGGGCAATACGCTGCCGTAATTAACTTTAGTCATTTTCCGTACCCTTGAATACTTCACGAACCAGACGATCGCAGGAGATACTGTGAAGCGAGCCTTGATTAGCGACATACATGGCAACCTGGAAGCTCTGCTTGCTGTCCTGGATGATATTCGTGACGTTGGCGTTGACGACATCTACTGCTTGGGCGACGTGATTGGGTATGGCCCCAATCCATGCGAGTGCCTGGATCAGATTATGAAGCAATGCAAAGTTACGATTCTCGGGAATCATGACCAAGCTGCCTTGTTTGATCCCGACGGTTTCAACCCGATGGCATTGCAAGCGATCTACTGGACTCGAGACCAACTTGATAGCGGCGATAGTTCTCCAGCGCAGATCAATGCTCGCTGGGATTTCCTTGGTGAACTTCCGAGGTTCGTTGACGAGGAAGAATTCAAGTTCGTCCACGGCTCGCCGCGAGATCCGACCAACGAATATGTCTTTCCAGAGTTTGTGTTCGATCATCGAAAGATGGAAACACTGTTCAAAAAAGTCAAACGCGCGTGCTTCATGGGGCATACGCATTTGCCAGGCGTGTTCACGACCGAGTGCGAGTTTATCACTCCCAAGGAATTCGAGTACGTTTACAAGCTCGGGAATTCCAAGTTGATGTTCAATGTCGGTAGCGTTGGTCAACCGCGCGATGAAGACAAGCGTGCATGCTACGCGATCTTGGATACCGACGAAGAAACAGTGACGTATCGTCGTGTTGAATACGATATCGATAAAACGGCGAACAAAATTTATGCCCAATCCGATTTGTCGGATGCGTTGGGCGACCGTCTGAAACATGGCCGGTAGGTTCAATAGACTTTGTGGACCTAGGCAAGGTCCCGGCAATTCGAGAATAGGTCATCTGTGAAACGTACCGCGATCATTAGCGACATCCACGGGAATCTTTCGGCGCTCAATGCGGTGCTCGAAGACATTGAAACCCAAAATGTCGAACGCATTGTTTGCTTGGGCGATGTCATCGGCTACGGTCCAGAACCGTGTGCTTGCCTGGACAAAGTCATGGAGTTTGACTTTTGTGTTTTGGGCAACCACGACAGCAGCGCTCTGTTTGATCCCGAAGGATTCAACGAAGCGGCGGAGCAGGCGATATTCTGGACGCGGCAACGATTGGAATGCGGCAGCGATGGTCCGGAAGCCAGCCGGAAACGAATGGAGTTCCTGTGTGGGCTTCCACGTTTGGTTCGCGAGGGTAGTGTGTTGTTTGTTCACGGTTCACCGCGTGGGCCAACGAACGAATACGTTTTTCCAGAAGACACTCAGAATGTCAAGAAAATGGAGAAGCTGTTTTCAATGGTTCCCCATCTGTGTTTCCAAGGCCATACGCATGTTCCGGGCGTGTTCACGACGGATTTCAATTTCACGCGTCCAGCCGATATCCCCAATGGATACACGATTAGCGATACATCACAGCGGTTGATGATCAACGTTGGCAGCGTCGGCCAACCACGCGACGGTGATTCACGCAGTTGCTACGTGGTGGTCGATGAGGATCGACTGAATTTTCGGCGCGTTGAATATGACATTCGTTCCACGGTAGAAGCCATCGAAGCGGAACCAGATCTCGATAACTTTCTGGGCTATCGCCTGATCGAAGGTCGGTAGCTTCGCGTCGCAACCGTAGCGAACGGTCAACGGCTTGTTGATCTATTGGCGTGGCATATTTTTGTGAGCCGCTGGCGCTAGCCACGGGCCTCGAAGCGGTGCGTTACCACGACATGGCCCGCGGCTAGCGCCGTCGGCTCAGCAAATCAACAAGCCGTTGACGAGTGTCGCTACGACCTTTCCTTCTACACCGATTTCAAATGTCGCAAGATCCATTCCTTAGCGCCGCGATTGAACAAGCAAAAATCGGTCTCTCCGAAGGCGGATTGCCGATCGGATCTGTCCTTGTTTTGGATGACAAAATCATCGGGCGAGGACACAATCGACGCGTTCAAAAGCAGAGTTCGATCCTGCATGCCGAAATGGATTGCATCGAGAATGCGGGGCGGTTGACTGCGCGAGAGTATCAGGAGTGCGTACTGTATTCAACGCTATCGCCGTGCGACATGTGCAGCGGTACCGCGCTGTTGTATGGAATCCCACGTGTGATCGTTGGCGAGAATGTAAACTTTCACGGCCCAGAAGATTACTTGCGGTCACGGGGAGTCGATCTGCGGATCGTCGGTGACGCTGAATGTATCCAGCTGATGCAAGAATTCATTGCTGCAAATCCGAAGCTTTGGAATGAAGACATCGGTGTTTGAAACTGCGCGCAAAGTTCTAATGTTAAGCTGATTGTTCTTGGGCGGACCGCTCGGATGATTCGCGAAATTGCTCGGCAATCACATCTTCCAGTGGCGGATCTTCGACCACGACGTCTTCGATTGGATGATCACGCAATGTTTCTGTTAAAACTTGCGGAACATCGGCGCGTGGCACTCGGATCTTGACCTTTGGCCAATTCTCATCAAGCACTTTTCCAAAATGCGCCATCGATGGTGTGTGCCCCTCGGCAAGCTGCAATGTGATGATTTTGTAGCCAGAGAACTTGTCGATGATTCCAGAGAGCGACCCGTCATACTGGATCATGCCCGCAGCGATGACCACGACTCGATTGCACAGCGCCGCGACATCTTTCATGTAGTGACTGGTCAGCAAGATCGTTATTTTGCGTTTCTCTTGATAGTATCGCAAGAATTTTTGAATGTTGTGTTGTGCAATCACATCCAAGCCAATCGTTGGTTCATCCAAAAACAACACATCGGGGCTGTGCAGCAGCGCGGCGATCAACTCCATCTTCATTCGCTCACCCAGCGACAGTTCACGCACCGGTTGACTTAGCAAACGTGACACATCCAAAAGGTCGGTTAGTTCATCCAGGGTGTTTTGGAATGCGTCTTTGGGAACACCATAGATCTGTTGTTGAAGGCGATAGGATTCTTGCGCTGGCAAGTCCCACCAAAGCTGATTCTTTTGGCCCATCACCAAAGCGAATCGGCGTCGGTAGGCGTTTTTTCGTTCCCACGGAATATGCCCCATCACGGTTGCTTCACCGCTGGTTGGATTGATCACTCCGCTCAGTAATTTCAGCGTCGTCGTTTTGCCAGCTCCGTTGGGGCCAAGAAAAGCAACGAATTCGCCCTGCTGGACTTGTAAATCAATCCCGCGCACCGCCTGGACTTCCGAGTATTCGCGACGAAAGAGCCCGCGCAGACTTTCGGCGAGCCCTTCGCGTTTTTTGTAAACGCGATAAGACTTGGTCAAGTTGCTTACTTCGATAATCGACATGTTTCTGTTGCCGCGATGGTGCTAGGTTTCAGCCACATTGTAGAAACCTACCGTCACTCGCGAAGCCCACTTGATTTTGCCTGACCACCGCTGAGATCCGTAGCCTTTTCCATCACGGCATCGTATCGTGCAGCAAAGTCCTCAGATCGTCGCTGGTTTTCAAATCATTTCCATGCTTGGGAGAAAATCCAGCAACCAGCTCAAAAGGATCCTCGTTGCGAGCGAGGTTCAGCAGATCTTCCGCAGAAAGATTCTGTCGGCCAGCCCGTTTGGTCAACTGGAATTCGATACCCGCAATTCCTTCATAGGCGCGGTACACAACTTCGGTGCACACCAACCGATCGGAGCGTTTGAAATCGAAATCAAAATCGTAAGGTTTGCCAACGTGCTGATTGGCGCGCTCAATGGCTTGCTGGATCAGATCGCCATCGAGCTTTGGCCGAATCACACAAACAGCGTCGTTACCAAACGGCGATTGCAGTGTTCGCACTCGGACGCCATCTTTCAGTGATTCAATCACATTCCCGTCGCCAACGTACAACGCTGCGTGCGGCCAGTAGCCGGGCAGGAAATAATTCGTCAGTGCTTTCTCCTTGCGCGTCACAAACACGTCGCCTGGTTGCAACGTTTCCTCCAACTTCTTGCAGACAAAATCCGGCAGTTGCGGAACGTGTTCTGGATCCGTTGTCATTGAACTGACGAGTCTGGAACCCCATTCCTGAAGTGCGTAGGCTGCTCGGCTAAGCCCACCTGACACGATCGCCTGCTGCAGGCGACGCCGGCGGTCATCGATCCGCGCGGCTACATATTTCCGTTTGGAGACACGTGTTTGTTCGCCAAGTCGATCGATCACATCCAGTACAATTTGCAGCGGCTGTTCATCATTGCTGGCCGATCGTATCGCTTCCTGGTGCTCGTCGAAAAAGGCGTTTGCATTGTGAATGCCAATCGCATTGGCAGGCGTCGTCAGTGAAGCCTGCACGACGTCGAAAGAACCTTCTGCGATGCCGTAGATGTCAAACGGCTCATTCAGCTTTCGCCTCACGATCTTGTCTTCGCCGAACAATTGCCGCAAAAACCTTGCTGCGTCCACAAGCGTGATGGCGGCGGCGTATCCGATCGTGAATTCGACAATCGCTTCTTCATGGACACCGCCAGCCGATTCTCGAAGCGAGTCAATCAGCTCCAGCAGGGCGACCCGTGATTTGTTGTACGAAACCCACAGACTCAGAACCGCGTCTTCTTCCGATGGGCTAAAGAAACCGCGGTCACCGGTTGCAAAGTTGGCATGGAATTGAATCGCGGATTCTCGCAACCGATCCATGTGCGCCGCCAAGTCTCGGACAACGGTCGCCTGTGTCAACAAGTCGTTTTGCATGGTCAGCTTTTGATACGAGAAAAGCCAAGCACCGAAATGCTTGGCTCTTCAAGTTTACCATTTTTTGATCGTAACCAAAGTCCAGCTGGCTAACGAGTCTGAGTCGAATTTGGCTGAGCAGCGATGACTGCGGATTTCTTAGCCACATCGTAGAAATTGTCAATCTCGGCAGCGTCTTTCAGTCGATCGAATTCGTTCGCCATCGCCTGTGCCAGCTTCTTTTCTTTGATGTCGCGCACCAACTCGGATTTGACATCTTCTAAATTATCGACAACCGGCGTCGTGTGCCCTTGGCACTTGAGAATGATATAGCTATCCCCGGCGGCGATGATCCCGCTCAGCTCGCCTGGCTTCATTGCAAAAGCCTCGCGTTCGATCGATTCTTGTCCACCGTACTTACGAATCGGCGGAACCTTTCCTCGATTGCTCGCTGAAACAGGTTCTGTGCTGTATTGCTCTGCCAGTTGGCCAAAGAATCTTTCGTTCGGATTGCCACGCGCCATCTTCCAAACTTCTTCGGCCGTCTTTTGGTCCGAGAGAACAATCGCAAGCACCTCGACACGCGGGCCAAACGAAGATTCATATCCACGTTGCATATCTTCGTCCGAAATCACAATGTCGGTTTCGACCAGCTTCTTTAGCGCGACGCTCGGCCAAACCGAATCGCTCAAGTAGATTTTTTCGGTTGTCTTGCCATCGCTGGCAACCGATTTTATCCAGCCACTCATGTCTGGGGCGCCATCGCTCGTCACGAAGCCATAGTTCACAGCGGCACGGGCCACCTCAGCTTTGATATCGGCATCTTCGACTCGTCGTTTTTTTGCACGCAGAGCTTGATGCAACAATTTGCGGTTGATTTCGCCTTGCAGCACTTCACTACCGTGCCTCTTAACGCATTCCTTACTGACTTGAGCGATCGTCAATTGTTGGCCGTTGACCAACGCGGCTGCACCGGGATACTGTTGTTCTTGAGCAGGATCACCAAGCACTTTGACGACTTTGGCATCCGCTTGAAGTTTCTTGAACAGAGCACCTGCGGCGATCGGCATCTTTTCGTTGCGAATCTGATCGGAGATTTGTTCTTTGACCATCGGCAACGATTGCGGTGGTGGCGGCGTTGCTGGAAGCACACGAACGGCTTGCAAGAACACCCACTCGTCGCCCAACTGCATCGGTGCTGAGATTTCACCACTCTTTAAACCGAAGGCAGCGTTTTCCAGTCTCGAGTCCCCGGTATGTCGGCGGATTGGTGGAATCAAACCGCCAATGCTGGCGCTCGATTCGTCTTCGCTATATTGTTTTGCCAGTGATTCAAACGAAGCCGGATTTGCAACTGCCTGCTTGTGCAACTGCGATGCTTTATCCTTATCGCGAACGATAATCATTCGGCACTTAACGGATTCGCCATATCGAGCGATGTACGCTTTGGTGAACTCTTCTTGAGTCGGTTCAACATCTTGAGACACCAATCGCCGCAGTGCCAACATTGGCCAGATGACTTCTCTGCTGTATTGGTCCGGAGAAATATCACGTCGGTCTTTCAGTAGACGCAAGTAGGCCTCCGTGGTCAGTTTCCACTTGCTGGCCAAACGATGAATTTCTTCGTTGACCTCCGTCTGGGTAACCTCGACATTCTTTTTCTTACAAGCTTGCAAGATCAAATAGCGATTGATCATGTTATCCAAAACATCCTTGCCATAGCGCTGCACGCATGCATCGCTCAGGTTCTTTTCGGTGATTGGATCGGCATTCACGACCGCAACGACTTTGTTGGACGTTTGTTGTGCGTTTGCCTTGGTGACAAAAACAACACCCACAATCATGGCGATGATCAACAGGGATTTGTTTTTCGTGAATGGCATCTTGGCGAGTTGCAAGGGCATAACTCGGTCACTCCTTTGAACCGGTTTGTGAATTGCAATGACAGGTGCTACATCGCACTCTAAGCACGCTACCTGGAATCTAGGAAAATTTATGATTCCGGCTCAAGATCTATCCACACAATTCCGGGCCAGAGTTCGGCGGGTTTTTACAGCCTGAACACATTGGCACTGTTTGCGCCTTTTGAAGTAGGGCTTTTAGGTCAGGCATTGGTTTTTGGTAACCCGAAGCGTGAGTTTTGGAGTTGCGCTTTTTG
>CAYNNP010000271.1:0-8281 GCA_964398215.1 uncultured Pirellulaceae bacterium
GGCTCGTCTTTGGGTTCTTCCTTAGGCTCGTCTTTAGGTTCTTCCTTAGCCTCTTCCTTCTTCATATCCTCTTTGGATTTTGCTTCGGCAGCCTCAGCAGCCTTGGCTTCTTCCTCTTTGCGTTTTTCTTCGGCTTCCAGTTCTTGCTTTCGCCGAGCCAAACGGCTTTTTTGTTGTTCGCGTGCGATCTCGTACTGCGACAGGTCGATTTGGCCGTCGTATCCAATCATTTCGGCAAACGTCTTGAGTGGAAAGTCGTCTGGGATCTCTTCCGAATCTCGCAATTTCATGTAAGCCCGAACCGATTCGAACAAGTCTTCTGCGGTATCGTCCAGAGTCAGAACTGGGTAGTCATCAAAGATCTTTGCCCATTCCTCAAACGCCTCGTCGTACAGCTTTAGAGCCTTCTCCAATTCTGCCTTCGATGCAGCTTCTTCGGCGTCGAAAACCAATTTACGAGCATCGATCGTACGCTTCTCGGCTTCAGCAATCGCCAGGGTGCGCCAGTACTCGAAATTGATTTGAGTTCGATATCCAGATGTCTTCTTGATTCGTTCAGTCAGGTCTGAGATCTGAGTCAGCAAGTTTTTCGCTCGCAATCGAGATCCCTTGTCGGCTGCTTTTGCGATACTGGGGAATTTTGGTACCAGCAGCGCATCGAGGCTGGCGATCGCTTTCTTACCAGCTTCGGTACGTTCTTCTTCGGGACGGTTGTATGAGTCCTTTAGATCTGGAGGCAGCGAGTCTATCAAGTTCCGTTTTTCGATTTCGTACGCTTCGCCGGTGACTTCGATAAACTGCTCGCGCAATTCATCACGTTTGGCGATCAGTTCGTCCAAAGATCCAAGTTTAATCGTGAATGGCGATGTGGTTGGGATATTGCGTTTGCCGAAACCTTCCCAGTCCTTCAGGGCATCTTCCCAGGCCGCTTGCGCTCGGAAATCCAGAATGCCTTCCTCTTCGATTGACTCTGCGTGTTTGATTCGCCACTTGGGGCCGGTTTCAAAGAAGTTCAGTGGCGTTTGCCGACGAATTTTTGTTGCACCATCGTCAACAAGGCCATATCCATAGTTCAACCACAGCCGTCCAACCAGCCAGTTGTCAGGTTTCTGTTCTGGTCCACGGGCATCGGGCGAATAAACAGCAAGCCCTTGATCGTCCAGTGACTTGTGAAGTACTTCGTCTTCGCTGAACAGTCGGCGAAACTGACGCTTTTCATCCGACATGCCCAGTTTCTGTCCATAGAACCAACCGGTGTACCAAATAAGCCGAGGTGCTTTTTGATTTTGCCGGACGCCACGAGTCAAATACTCGGTGCCTTCGCGTACCATTTCATAACGTTGCCGATAATCATCGAACTCGATCGAAACGTTGTACGCAAGGTTATGAGCTTGGTGCTCCCATACTTTGTCATAGTGTGGTTGCAGCAAAGCGATTTGGTTCAACGATGCTTTCAGCCGATCCCACTCATGTTGGATTCGATAATCGTCGGCCTTGTTCCAAAGCAGCGTTGCCGCGACACCGCGCAGTCCTAGCGAAGCGAGTTTCATCGTTTCACTGGCGGGACTGATTTCACCCAAGTCCGCTTCAGCGATATTGTAGGTGTTGCGCATCTCAGTCAGACGGCCACCAGCATCTCCTGAACCACTGGTTGGCTGGCCCAACAAATACAGTGGCACCAAAGTAGCGACCAAGATGACCAAATAGATGAGCTTACGCCCAAAAGCAGATGTACGATTCATGCTGCAATCTCGCGCGATTTCAGGAAGAAGTAGCTGATAAAGAACGCAAGCACGCAGTAGCCGAATGTGGCAACTGCGTGACGAGCTAACAAGGCATTGAAAACATCAAATCCACTTGCGACATACTCGGCCGTTTCCACCATTTTTGGTAGGTTTGGCAGAGCCGATGCGATCGCCTCGAGGCAATAAACGATCGCTGCATCCGCTTTCTTGATCACGAGCGCCGTTGTTGGTTCGACATCCAAAGTGGTTGTCATTGCGTCCTGACGGAGCAGGCGAACGAGCGACTCGATTGGACCACCGCCCATGTCGGTATTGGTCGAAATATTTTCACGGGTGTAATAAATCTGTTCGGCCGCAAACCCCAGCAACACGCAAACAGACGACGCTATCATCGCGACCGGTCCGCTGAGGAACGTACTGAACATGATTCCAAACGCCATGACCATCGTCATCTGTAGCCAGATCGAACAATAGGCTTTGAAGAAACTGAATGCGAATGTGCTGTCATCGGGCCGCAGATAGATACCACTCTTGGTCATCCCAAGATACTGTTGGTCGTCCTGGCAACGAACGATCAGCTGGACTTCTCCGTTCTCGTTCACCAAGTCCTTGAACAGATCGAGTTCAGCACCCTCGGTTCCTTCACCAGTATCCAACGTTCCTTCGATCTTGAAAGGAATCGTTTTCTCAACCACTTGATACTCTTCGACCGTGAATTTGATCGGGTTTGATTCGGTTTTGTTGTCCGGATTCTTTAGCGTGTAAGTTCCTTCGATGCCTCGTTCGATGTTACCTTTCCAAGATCGGTAGGCACGAATCGCCATATCCAAACGGACTTCATCCTGATAGCGTTCGGGAGTGACACCGCTAAACGTATAAATCGCTGCACCCAGCGTCCCGCCTTCGATGTAGCCGTGTTCGATACTGCGTTTTTCGCGAACCCCGAATATCCCACTGATACCCGAAGTACCACGTCCTTTTCGCAGGATTCGGCGGCGTCCAATATCAACACCTTCTTCTTGGCGATCGCCATGGCGATCCAAGAATAGGATTGAACCGTACGACGGGATACGTGCTCGCAGCGCACCAGCCGGTTTGCCAATCGTGAACTCGTTGTCTGCGGACCGTGTCACCACATGCTGGTGCCCACGGACCATATTCGTCAGGCCGTCCGACTCGCCCTCAGCAATCTCGAAAGTATGCCGGTGGTTTTGCACGAAATCTGTTTCGCCAATACCAGTTTCTTCATCAAAATCGGCGACTTCATAGTGCGTATGATTGATGCTTCGAGTGACAAAAAAGTAACTTAACACACCCATTGGGACCAGGATTGCAGTTCCAACGGCGACAAAACCCAGCAAGCGTCCGAGCACGATCTCGCTAGGCCGCACAGGTTTCGTCACGATGGTATAGATCGTTCGATTCTTGACGTCTTCGGGAATTGAAAATGCACTGATGAACAGCGCGAGCGCAAGAATCAAATAGTTGGTCGCTGTTAAAGCAAAGCTGATATACAGCCGAGCCGGATTGTCACTATTGTCGTTCAAGAACCAACCGGCGAACATGATGATCACCGCAAACAACCCGACCACAAATAGAATCCGGCGGCGAATCGCTTCCTTGAAAGCCAGTCGAGCCAGCGCGATCACGCGGCGCGGCGAGGTTCCAGGCAAATCGGTGGTCAACAATTCCTTGATGACCCGAGCCATGGAATAAAAGCCTTCGCCCGGTCCGTACCGAACTGCGGCAATCAAATAGCCGATCATCAATCCCAGCACGACGGCCAGGACAATCAACACGATTCCTTGCAGCAATGCGCTTTCAAGAAATTCGTTGGGCCGAACAAACCATTCGTAAAACGACCAAAAGTCATCCGGTTCTAAGGTCATCAGTTCGGCTCCTCAGAATCAGATGAGTCCGTTTCTGTTTCTGCTTCTGCTTCTTTCGTCGTTGGAGCCGACACCCGGCGAGCACCCGGTCGTGCTTCACTTTCACGAACAATGTTCAAGAACAGGTCTTCCATTGTCGCGGTTGGGTTGTCGATCGATTTCAAATCGCCGCCGTGACGTTTGATAACGTCCGCGATTTCTTTTTTCGCATCTTCGCTCAAGCCGGTTGCGTGAACCTCGGTCACATCTTGCACTTTTAGCAGATCAGTGACGCGGCCAAGCTCTTTCAATTCTCCTTGGTGCAAAATCGCAACCCGATCACAAACGTCTTGAACGTCCGCCAATTGGTGACTGCACAGCAGGATTGTTTTTCCTTTGTCGCGAAGTGCTAGGATCAAATCCTTCATTTCGCGGATACCGATTGGGTCCAAACCTGTTGTGGGTTCGTCCAACACGATCAGGTCGGGGTCGTTGATCAGGGCCTGAGCCAGACCGACACGACGCGTCATACCTTTACTGTATTCGCGAAGCTGACGATGCTTGGCACCCTGCAGTCCCACCAGTTTGATCAGCTCGTTGACTCGTTCCTTGCGTTCGGCGCCCGATAAATCGAACAGCCGACCGTAAAAATCAAGCGTCTCTTCGGCCGTCAGAAACTTGTACAAGTACGATTCCTCGGGCAAATACCCGACTCGCTCGTTCTTCTTGGTTTCGCTGGCGTCTTTGTCAAACACCAAAGCACGACCACTGGTTGGAAACAACAGTCCCAGGACAAGTTTGATCGTCGTCGACTTGCCGCTACCGTTAGGTCCCAGCAAACCGAAGATCTCGCCCTTGCGGACTTCGATATCCAGCGATTTCAACGCGTGGACTTTCTTGCGGCCCCAGAAATCGCGATAGATTTTACTGAGATTGCGTGTTTCGATAACCACCCCCGACTCGGCGTCTTGGGGATCTTGGTCTTTCGAGAATGAATCCGCTACTGCGGTAGAATCAGTTTCCACAACCGAACTTTTCAAATAGAAGGAAGGTAAAGCCTCCCAAGAATCTAGGGGATCGCGGGATTTCGGTGAATGAGAGCGATGAGCTTTGTGTCCAATTTCAACCGCAAGATTCTTGGATTGCTTCGTTTACGGCAAGCAAACCATAAGTGTTCGCATTTTTATCCATTCAACAACGGGTTGGAGCCTAATTTTGTTAATTCTCGCCAATGAAAGGCTCGACAAGCCCAAATAATTGGCTTTTGGGGCTTGTCAGAATTGGCTCGGAAAGGCCCAATTTGACACTCTTTATCTTCTCCTTCGAAATTTCGTGCCGAGTACAGCGTGACTGATCCCGTCGTCGACCCTGCTTACTGTTCTGCCATGGATTTCTTGTATGGCCGGCTGAACTACGAACGGCTGTCCAGCGTCACCGCAAAATATCCCTTCCGCCTAAAACGTACCGACCAACTTTTGTCCGCAATTGGGCTGGACAAATACCGTTTCAGCCAAAACGCTCGACCGGCCGTACCCATCGTCCACGTCGCGGGCACAAAAGGAAAAGGATCGACATGCCGGATGGTCGCAGCCGCTCTGACCGCGTCGGGCTTGCGCACCGGGACGTATACTTCGCCGCATATTCACCAACTGGAAGAAAGGTTTGTCGTTGATGGCGAAATGTGCCCCCCCGATCGGTTCGTGCAGCTTGTCAATCAACTGCAGCCGATCGTCCAGCGCGTGACTGATGAGTCGGGTGTTCCGCCATCGTTCTTTGAATTGACGACTTGCCTGGCACTGATGCATTTCGAGCGCAGTGAATGTGATGTCGTTGTTTTGGAAGTTGGATTGGGCGGACGTTTGGACAGCACCAATGTATGCGCTGCGACCGTCGCTGCGATCACGTCGATTGGACTGGATCACCAACATGTCTTGGGCGATACGCTGGCGGAGATCGCTGCAGAAAAGGCCGGCATCATCAAATCAAGTGCTCCTGTGGTTTGCGGTGTAACGGACGAACAGCCGTTGAAGGTTATCCAGGACGTTGCCCTGCAAAACAGTGCAAGCCTGTTTGCGATGGGCGACCAGTTTTCTTTTCGCTACCAGCCTGCCGACGACTGGGGCGGCCGGATGATCTGGCAGGGGCAGAACCAACCGCTCCGCGAGCACCGTGAATTGAACCTAGCACTTGAGGGGGAACATCAGGCTCACAACGCCGCGATTGCTTTTTCAATTCTTGATCTGCTGAAATCAAATGGCGTTGCTGTGGACGAGGATAACGCGATTGCTGCGATCAGCGAACTGACGTTTCCCGCGCGAATCGAACGATTTGATTTGCCACACGGCGACCGCGTTATCGTGGACGCGGCTCACAATGGTGACTCGGTCGATGCGCTTTGTGATTGCGTTGGCCAGCGAAGTTCAGGTCGCAATGTCAAATTTGTTTTTGGCACTAGTCGAGACAAGGACGCGATCGAGATGTTGGAGCAAATCAGCAAAACCACAGATGCGATCATTCTGACGCGCTATCACCTTAACCCACGTTTTCGTTGCCCTCAGGAATTGCTTGGACAATTGCCACCGCGAATCGCAAGCAAGTGCGTTGTGGAAGAAAACCCAATCGCGGCTTGCCAGCGAGCACTAGAGCGTGATGATGAAGCAAGCAATTTGGTTGTTGTATGTGGCTCGTTCTTTCTAGCCGCAGAAACCCGTCAATGGGTTTCCGAGCAGTGCTCGTGATGCCAAGCCTATGCCGAACGGTTATGCGGTCTGTGAGTTTAACCCGATAGACCTGGCAAACTTTGAGGGCTTTGAAAGCCAATTTGTTCACCGGTTTCAATGAACAAGTCGATGACTGGAATGTCGCGGAAGATTGACACATCCTCAATCGCCTGTGGCAGAACGACCAACAACGACATTCAGCTTGCGACTCTCCCTCCCACGCAGGAAATCGGCTGAATTGATTTGATCGATGAAAGTCGCTGTTGGTCGTTTTTCTAACTCTCGTTACGGGAAGCGCACCGGCGCGTTTTGGCATGGATCGCCAAGTCCGATCCACTTGCACTCAACAACAACGTGTCCAACAAAACGATTCCACACTATCTGCGACTTCATCGCGGTTCTGAAACGAAACCCGAAACTCAACGCCCCTCCGGCGATCCAACGAACGAGTTTTGGCAAGCGTTCTCCAATGCGACCGGATGGCGAATCGATCAGCGCGAGGCACAAGGCCAAATCCAGCAAGCGCTTCTGCCTTCAGAATCTTTTGATCCTGAAGAAGAACCGAAAGATGATAGTGCGGTTGTCAAACGAAACCTCGCAGAACAGCTCGCCAAGTCCGGTCAGCTTTTGGTTTCCAGCTTGAAGAGTGCACAGGAAGCACTGCAGGAGCAAGAGGTTGAACTTGCTGCTCGCGCTGCGATCATTCAGGACAAGGGCGAGCGAGAATCGGTCGCACGGCAGCTTGCAAGGATCCTGGAAAATGTCACCAAGGCGTGCGGGTGCCAAGCAGCAACGTTGTACACACTGGATGACAAAACAAGTGTTCTGAATTTGCGTTCGTCGTTCGGCACCAGCGACGTCGCACCGGGTGAACGAACCCGTCCACTGCGTGGCAGTCGCGGTGACTTGGAAGCAATGGTGCATGGCGTTGTGATGATCAACAACTTGCACGAAACCGACATTGATCTTTGGTCATGCCCGCAACCGGCCCAAGCCGCCATTTGTGCTTCGATAAATTCTGGCGATGTGCCGGTCGGTACGCTTTGGATATTTGCAGACCAAACCACTGAGTTCGGCCCGACTCATCAATCTGTTGTCGAAATGGCAGCACGGGAAATCACACTGGTCCTGGAACGCGCCGTCCTGGATTCAAATGCGTCCGGCAAAAAGCTGAACCGAAAATCGATTCACGAAATCGCAAACTGGCAACTCGCTGGACTGCCTTCAGCTAGCGAATTGGCGATCGGCTGGAACGTGGACGGCATGATTGAATCCAACCAGGACTGGAGTATCGGCTGGCATACTTGGGAGGTCTTGCCCGATGGGTCACTGATGATTGCAATGGCACAGGCCGAAGACGATTCGTTGACCGGCGCGATGGTTGCCGCAACAGCACGCGCTGCTTTGGTTGCCCATTGCGGGTACAAGCACAGTGCAAGACAAATCATGCAGCGGATCAGCGATACCCTGTGGCAAACGAACACGAGCGAACAACTCGCTTCGCTGTTGTACTTGCGAATCGATCCAGAATCCGGTGAAGGCGAAGCTGCTGTTGCTGGAAACGTCAATGCGATCGTTGCGAATCAGTACGGCTACCGTCCACTGGTCACTGGGCACACTCTGGCGATTGGCGAACACATCGAAGCCCAGATTGATCACAGGACGTTCCGGATTGCCAGCGGGGAAACGCTCATGGCATACAGCCATGGTATCAATCAAATACCGGGTGCCCAAGCAATCGCTGGCGATTGTCTCAAGCAGTGCATTCGATCAAAAGAGTCCAATGCGCTGGCCAGTCTACGCCGCAAGATCGCCAATACTCCGATCGATATCGAGCGAGGCGCGATCACAGTGCGACGCAGCTAACTCTTCACGCCTTTCGGAGTTGCGCTCTTCGTGTAGGCCGGACCGAGCAAACGCTGCAATTGCCGGAACTTCGGACGCAAGT
>CAYNNP010000272.1:0-8220 GCA_964398215.1 uncultured Pirellulaceae bacterium
CCCGCAGACTCGCTCTTGGTTGCAAGCAGCAGTCGTGGGCCTGTCTGAATCGCCAATGGCATCGCATCGACTTTCTTTTCCCATTCGCGATGTTTCTTGATAACCTCTGGCGGTGTGGCAGAAGCCCACAATACAGATTCCGCCAGACGCGCGATCACAGGACGGTCATTCGCAACAGCAAGTTGTTTCAGGACCTGCGCCGCTTTTTGGCGTGATGGCGATGACAACAACCAACTTGCTGCCACCAACCGGACGGTCGGCGAATCGTCGGTAATCCGAGTCTCCGCAGCATCGATGGTTGCCACCTGCGGTCGCTGCCCGCGCCAAGCAATCGGCAGCCATGCGATCGTACATGGCGGCAGCGGGCGAGCATCCAGCTGCGCAACCAACTCAAGCGAGACTTTGGATCGCCGTGAGCGCCAAGCCGCGTTGGCGGCCAGCATCAAAAGCATTTGTTGGCGCCAAACTGGCGGCCGCTGCGAGACGGACTCGATCAGCGGTGTTACGGCGGCACTGTAGTCTTCGTCGGCGAATAACTTTAACGCCGCAGATTGCTCCGCCGAGACACTTCCCGGTCGGATCCAAACCAAACGATAGGCGGCCATTTGCGTAGGAACTTGGTCGCCACTGACAATGAACTTCAATGCCTTGTTGTCCAGCGAAACAACTTTGCCCGACAACTGTTTGATGGGACGAGGGTACCAGGTGCTGTCGGAGCCTGTTGCGTTGGGCGGTGTCACAAAAACCGTATCGACCTGCGCGGAGGCAATATTTGCCACCGTGAATATTTGCAGCGCTGCGAACAGAAAAAACATCGACCGGATCATGGTGTTGCCTTGTCTTTCGTGGGAACAGGACCCGCTTTCAAGCCACGAATGTTCACATACTGATACTGACCATTGTTCTGCTTTGCCAATTCTGGCAGAAAGCTATTGTGCGGTGCAACGGGATCGGGGCCAAACTCGATTGCATGAATCGTAGTTCCAGCCTGCTCTGCACGGCGCCGGACCTCGAACAGTTCGGATTCTTTCATGCGAGGAATATGAGCGTCTGTCAGAAAGAACACGACATCGGGTGCCATCCGCAAAGCAAGCTTGAGCGCGCCGACGTGTCCGGTACCGCCGTAGGCACGAATCGAATCCACATATCTTTCAGCACGCGCGACATTCGGATCGCTTCCAGAAACCATTTGCATCGGCATGCCCGGCAAACTGAAAGCTTTCGCTTTTTGGTTGTAAAAAATGATCTGAAATTGTTGCTGTTCTGTCAGCGAACGCAAACTCTTTAACATCTCGGACTTTGCCGCGCGAAGCGGTTTTCCTCCAAAGCCGTTCATGCTGTCGGAGCGATCAAACACGTAAATGAATCTTGAACCGCTCCCGGAAACTCCGAATACCATCGTCGTCGTATCGCTGCCGCTCATTGTGCTATTCTTGGCTCGGTCGGTCCCGAAAGCGTCACCATCAAGTTCCGTTTCGCCTGCCAAGCCGGTGCCCGATGCCGGCGCGGGAGTAGCCTCCATGGCTTTTAGCATTCCCTCCAAATCAATCGGAGGCGAAAGATCCGCGGGCGGTGCGGCCGCAGAGGCGACGTCAGCGGATGACTGCTGTTCTTGTTGATCCTCCGATGCTTGCTGAACCTGTGCCGTGTCGACATAAAGATCACGATCAGGCATACGATGAACGATCGCGATGCCGACCGGACGATCACCAACTTCTCCGGTGCCTTTTGGTGCCCGCGACCACATGATGCCGATGACAGTCAGCAGCACAGCATGGAAAATGCACGACATGATTAGTGCCTGCATGCCCCGCTGGGGGACGCTCATTTCCAGGTCAACGGGTGGACGAGCGTCCCGAACATCGTTCTGAATTTGCTTCGATACAGGGATAGACTCCGGCATTGATCGTCATCAAGGGGATTAAGGCAGCGGGGTTTTCGTAGTTTTCAAGCAGAATACAAGCTTGTTGAGTATGGTGAGGTTCTCAATTGGGCTCCACACCAGTAATTTATGGGGCTTGAAATAGTTTACTGTGTGTCAAAAAACTGTGGGCCCCATTACCCAACGACACAATCAATCTTAAGCGACGAATGATCACTCTGGAGACGAAAACGTGAGCGAAGCTCGATATCTCTTTACTAGCGAATCGGTCAGCATGGGCCACCCAGACAAATTGGCCGACCGAATTTCCGATGGAGTCCTGGATGCGTTGCTTGCGCAAGACCCTCACAGCCGGGTTGCTTGCGAAACGATGGTTACCACGGGCAAAGCGGTCATTGCCGGCGAGATCACGACCAAAGCAAACGTTGACTACGAAAAAATCGTCCGCGACGTGATTCGCGAAGTCGGATACGTGTCAGCCGACACAGGTATCTGCTGCGACAGTTGCGACGTGAGTGTTTGGCTGGATGCTCAAAGTCCAGATATCGCTCAGGGCGTCGATTCAGATGACTCGTCTGGGAAAGACGTTGGGGCGGGCGATCAAGGCTTGATGTTTGGATACGCCTGTAAAGATACGCCAGAGTTGATGCCAATGCCGATCGCGCTTTCGCATCGCATTATCAATCGCATCACCGAAGCCCGCTTTAACAAGGAAGTGGATTGGCTTCGTCCCGACAACAAGAGTCAAGTGACAGTCGAATACCACGGGAACACTCCCGTCCGAATCGACACGGTAGTCGTCAGTGCGCAGCATAATCCTGATGTGACCAACGAAGAGATTCGCGAATTCATCACAGAGAAGGTTATCAAGCCTTCGTTGCCAGCTGAATTGGACAAAGGCGACATCAAGTACCACATCAATCCGACTGGCAAATTTGTCGTTGGTGGACCGCATGGTGACTGTGGACTGACCGGCCGCAAGATCATTGTTGATACTTATGGTGGCTGGGGCCGTCACGGTGGTGGTGCTTTCAGTGGAAAGGATTCGACGAAGGTTGACCGCAGTGCGGCGTACATGTCTCGCTATGTTGCCAAGAATGTGGTCGCGTCCGGACTCGCTGAACGATGCGAAGTACAACTGGCTTACGCGATTGGCGTTACCGAGCCAGTCAGTGTGCATGTCGACACCGAAGGCACTGGAAAAATCGCTGATGCAAAGCTTTGTGAACTCGTTCGTGAACATTTCCCACTGACACCGCGAGGCATCATCGATCACTTGCAACTTCGTCGACCGGTCTTCAAGACAACGACGGCTGGTGGTCACTTTGGTCGCGACGGCGAAACGTTCACTTGGGAACAGACTGACAAGGCTGAAGCGCTCGCTTCTGCCGCGTCGGCTTCGTCATCCGCCTAGCTTCGATGCGTTTGACCTGGGTCACCGACCCGCATTTCAATCATGTCGCGCTGTCGGCTTGGCAGCGCTGGGTGGACGATGTCACTTCGTCACAGCCCGATGCGTTACTGATCACCGGTGACATCTCGGAATCCCACGACATTGTCTTTCAGCTTGAACGTATCGCGGATGCGGTCGATTGCCCAACCCATTTTGTGCTCGGTAATCACGATTTCTATCACGGTTCGATCGCTGGCACCCGTGCCAAAGTTGTTGATGTCTCACGGCAACGCCCAGCAATTTGTTACTTAAGCGATAGTGACCCGATCGAAATTGCTCCCGATGTGTTCTTAGTGGGTGATGACGGATGGGGCGACGCTCTTGTTGGCGACTACGAAAATTCCTCGATACGCTTGAATGACTTTCGGCTTATCGATGATTTCGTACAAAGTGATCCGGACGACTGGAAAGAACTACTGATCCAGCAAGGTCATGAATCAGCCAAACGTGTGCAACAGAAACTCGCTGGCCTTCCGGAAAACGCGAAGCACGTTTTGTTGTTAACCCATGTGCCTCCGTTTCGCGAATCCTGTTGGTACATGGGCCAAACAACCGACGACAATTGGGCGCCGTTTTTTGTTTGTGGAAGCATGGGCGAAGTTCTACTGGAAGCCGACAAGTTGCGGCCCGAACGCAAGATAACGGTTCTATGTGGGCACACGCATCATGACGGGGTTGCAGAAATGACTGAAAACTTGGTGGTACACACCGGCGCCGCAGAATACGGATCGCCTGGAATCGAAGCGATTGTCAATGTTGACACTGGCGGCATCTCGATTGCAAAGCCTAACTGAGCGCTCCGCGAGCGATTAAAATAGGCATCCGCCATACACCTTGTGATTTGTTGTTGATCGCAATGACCGTGTCACATTCATCTCCCGCGACTTGGCAGCAGCTATGCCCACTCGGATTCTATTGACGATCCTTGCCTGCATCATGATTCGGATGCCCGCGCCAGCACAAACGGTTTATCACGTCGCACGCGGTGCTGTTGGCGCGTCCGATTCCAACGACGGACAAACCGCTTCGCTGCGCGGCGGGCACGGTCCATTCAAAACAATCGCTGCAGCGGTGAACGAAAGTGGCCCTGGCGATCAGATCATCATTCATCCTGGTGACTACCGAACCGAAGACAGTGGCTGGGGCGCAGGAGCGGTTGGAGTTTCGCGTTCCGGCACAAAAAGTCGGCCCATCCGATTGGCCGGAGTCCGCGACAACATGCCGATCTTGGGCAGGCTGATTTTGGACAACTGTTCTTGGATCGAAATCAGAAATCTGGATTTCCGCAATCCTAACCTCAACTTGCCTGCGACTTGGAAACCGATGCCCGCAATGGTCACGGATTCCAATTCAGAAACTATCCAAATCCAGTATTCGGAAGATTGGAGCGTACGTGAAAAAAAGATCAGTCAGAAATTTGCGACTTACTCCTCAATCATCCGTGACTTGGAATACGACACGGCAATCGACTTGCGAAAAGTCAGTAACGTTAGCATTCAACGATGCGCTATCGATGGTTACTGGGCTGGCATCCAAGCCCGCGGCGCAGCGAATTTGCAGATCGAAAGCAATCGGATCAATCGATGCGTGAACGGGATTTTTTGCTGGGAGCCGGAACCATCGATCGTGAATTCAGTGATTCGTGGAAACCAGTTCACACAAAGTTTTTCCAATGCGATTGAAGTCCGCAAATCTGCCAACAATGTGTTGATCGAAAACAATCAGATCAAATTCACTGGCGTCAATTCGATCAATCTGCGTGAAGGTTCGACGAACTGCACGGTGCGCGGAAACCAGATTAGCCACGGTGGGTTCTACGCCGGAACGATGCAGTACCCCGGGGCGTCAGCCATCAACGTTCATACCGCAGGCAAAGGCAATGTGGTTGAAAATAACCACGCCTATTATCAAGTCGATGAAACCGGTGCAGATGGAAATGGAATCATCATCGATCTGATGCTTGACGGCGCCAGCGTGATCGTGCGTAACAACGTTTGCTACAGAAATATTGGCGCTGGCATTAACACAACGAAAAGCCCCAACGCAATCATCGTTCAAAACGCGTTGATCGAAAACGGTTACCAAGCAACACTTCCACGACAAGGCTACGGGATCAAGTTTTCGCGTGACGATGACACAAACCAAACGGTGCTGAACAATATCCTGTGCAACAATCGAATTGCTGGAATCGTTGGCGTGCAGTTGTTGTCAAAACAAAAACAGGTCGATCACAACTTGTACTTTTCAGATAAACCGACACCATTGATTTGGGACGGTTGGGAGTTTGGCGACCGAGAATATCGATCGCTCGCGGACTTGCAAAAATCAAATCTCGCTGGTGCTCACAGTTTGTACGCCAAACCTGCACTTGTGGAACAGAATGGTTTGATCACGATTGGTCGAACCAAAGAAGTCGTTGACACGGGCCTAACCCACCAGCATTCTGCTAGCGATATCCAATCCACCGAGCGTCCAATTGGTAAATCGACAGATATTGGCCCAGTCGAATTCAAGTAGCATCTCAGAGACTCGAATTTTTCATCAGATCCAGTATCTCAGGCGTTAACTGGCAATTTTGTTTTGCCAGCCGCAAACCTCGCTATTTTGCGTACCGACGTGCGGCTAAGATTGAATACTCAGATCACTCCCTTTTTCGCTGGAAATTCAATGATGGTTTCGCGTCGACCACAAACCGTTTTTCTACCCGCTTTGATCGGGGTTATGCTCGCCTCGGTTGCTTGCACCGCCGATGCACAAAACAACCGCGCCGCCCGGCAGCAGGCCGAGAGGCAAAAGCAGATTCAAAAGAAGATGCAAGAGATCGCAAACAATACGCCTCAATTGCCAACCGATCCGCAACTCCTGGTTTTGCACAAAGAGTTCATCACCAAGGCTGAAAAACTTGCCGGTGAGTACGAGCGAAAGAAACAGTACGACCGAGCCCGAGAAGTCTACGAGGCGTTGGTTCGATTGGTCCCCAAGTACAAGAACGCTGAAGAAGGTTTACGGAGAATGATCTCCAATCAGCTTTCTGATCGCAAGTTGACAAAAGTGGCTGCCGCTGGCGAGTGGCAAGACACAGGAGCCAATATTCAAAAGGGTATGCCAATTCAATTTGAAGTCAAAGGGACTTGGAAAGTTGTCTACGAAACTGATGCGGAAGGGATTCAAATTCCCAACGAACTGAAGCCACGAGATGGTCGCATCAAACTGGGAACTTTGATAGGTGTGATTGCGACCAAGCCTTCTGATCTAAAAGAAGAAAAGCCATTCATCGTCAAAACTGGTAAAGAGATGATCGCCGAACGCTCGGGACGATTGTTCTTGAGGATGTTCGACATCGACCCGAAGGACAATGAAGGCGAAATCTATGTGCTGACGCGTAGCAATTTCGGAAAGTAAAGAATCGCTTCGCGTAGACAAATAAAGTAGCGGTCACGCATCCAAACGCTTCAAAACAATGTTTGCGATTTGCCGTGATTCTGTAGCCAGCACCAAAGCACAACCTCTTACCAAGGCAACCGAAAATGACTTTCAATCGACGCAAATTCATGGCAGCAACGGCGGCTACCGCATCGCTCATGCCGGCGCCCAGCGTTCACGCTCAATCAAAGGGAAAGAAGTACAGGACCGCTTTGATTGGCAGCGGTTGGTGGGGCATGAATATTTTGCGGGAAGCGATTTCGCATGGCCAAACCAAAGTCGTTGCTTTGTGTGATGTCGATGCTGACAAACTCGAATTGGCAGCCGAGGAAGTCAATGATCTTTGCGGCGATCAGCCGAAAACCTACGGAGACTTTCGCGAGCTGTTGGACAAGCATGAAATTGATATCGCGATCATTGCGACTCCTGATCATTGGCACGCATTGAATACTTTGTCTGCAATCGAATCTGGTGCTCATATCTTTGTCGAAAAACCAACCGGGCACACCATTTTGGAAAGCCGCGCGATGGTGGACGCGGCAGTGGCTGCCGACCGAACTGTCCAAGTCGGGCTGCACCGCCGAGTTGGGCCGCATTACGTTTCCGGCATGAAGTTCTTGCGCGACGGCGGGGCGGGTGACATTGGAATGATTGAAATGTTCGTCAACAGTAAGGGCGGACAAGAGAAGGCGACACGAAACAGTGCACCACCCGAGACATTGGATTGGGAGATGTACTGCGGCCCCGCGCCCATGCGTCCTTACAATCGAAAAATTCATCCAGGTGGGTTTCGCAACTTTCTGGATTTCGCAAACGGCACATTGGGAGACTGGGGCGTCCACTGGCTAGACCAGGTGCTTTGGTGGACTGACGAAAAGTATCCAAAAACGGTTTATTCAACAGGTGGGCGTCCGGTCAGAGGCGATGCGATTTTGAACGACCAGGAACAGACGACCGACGCGCCTGATAGTCAAATCGCTGTTTACGAATTCGAGTCGTTCAGTGCCGTTTGGAAACATCGACGATTCGCCGGCACAGGAGCCGAAAAGACTGGCATCGGTTGTTACTTTCATGGGACCAAGGGAACGTTTCACATGGGCTGGCGCGATGGCTGGACCTTCTACCCCAGCGATCCTAAAAAAGCGCCCGTGCATACGGACGCAGACTTGCAAAAACCCGATGGCCACAACATGAAAATCTTGTGGGCCGATTTCATTGACTCCATCGAATCCAAGCGTAAACCTGCGTGCGATGTCCAAAGTGCGCACCTGAGTACAAACCTCAGCTTGCTTGGGATGATGTCACTGAAACTTGGTCGGGCGGTGAAATGGGATGGTGACAAAGAAACAGTGATTGATGATCCGGAAGCCAACAAGCTTCTAAGTCGCACCTACCGTGGTGATTGGAAGTATCCTGGTAGTTAGTCCAGGCGTAGCCGGAGTCGCCAGACTTCGGTTTACGT
>CAYNNP010000273.1:0-8148 GCA_964398215.1 uncultured Pirellulaceae bacterium
CTGATCCAGTAATCGACAAATGGACCATAAAGCGAATCCAGTCGCTTCCATGAGTGATCATCGTTGTTGACCAACCCTTCGAGAAGACTCAGCGAGGTTAGTCGGGATTGGTCCATCTGGTTTTGTTCGCGTAGAAAAATTCGGAAGGTGAACGAAAATAGTGCGACGTACAAACGTGCACCTATGCTACCGGTTAAACGCAGGCACGAGATCGGGTTAAATTAAACGCTAAATCAGCATCGTAATCAAAGCAATATCATACCTAGGCTACACGCAGTCTTTGCCTTAAGACAACGATCGGTATACTGATTGACACGTGGACAAATTTGCATATCGGCAGCCGAAGGTGACTTCACGCAGGCCACAATAGTTTGGTTCTATCGAATTGTTAGCGGCGCAGAGCGAGCATCTGCTTGATTGGGAAAGAACGGTTGCCAACATACGCACAAACGCGAAACCACGTTTTGGGACGCCTCCAAGAAATCGCACTTGGCGCACCAATACTCGTTCCGCCACAGAAAAATTTCAGATACTGTGCGAAGCAGAGAACTGAATGGGCTTGGCACGCGATCGCCGCCGAAATACAAGCCAGCAAGACCGCTCTTCCTCTGAATTGCTGAATCGAATGAGCGAGCAGTTCGAGTTATGCATCTGCGGACAATGTGATGTCCGCCGAATGAAAGAACAGGAGACGAGTGGTGGCACGGCTTGCTGCTCATGAAGCTAGCTGGCAAGTAATTCCATGCTACCGCGCCTCGAAACGGTCTAAATCGATTGCGTCGCAGCATGAGGCGCGACGCATATCCATGATACGTATTGAGTTTTCAAGCCAGCATGATGCATTCGCTAGCAGGCACCGGATCAAGGACCATCTTCTTCCATGTCTTTGTCTTGTTCAGCAGCTTCCGCTGCCATTTTATCTTTGTACTCGGCCACAGCTTCCGCGCCAGCAGATTCCTTTATCGACTTGTTCTCCGCCTTTCCGCAACCAACCATGCCTCCGGCTCCAAAAAACAAAACGGCCAGGCTCAAAGCAAATTTCTTCATTACAGTTCTCAATGAAAGTTTGTGTATCGAAAGTCCAACGGAGGAATTTCGTATTAACTGATGATACAAAAAAACGCCACCGGCAACAGGTGTTGTCCGGTGGCGTTAGCTGAAATAAGTAAACTGATTTACTGGTTCAGTTGCTCTTCGATCGTTTCTTTAACGGCGCGAGTTCCAAGAGCTCCCCACAATCCGTAAGGGCTAATCGAACCAGGAGCACGCGGTCCAGCACCGCCAGCCCAAACATTACCAATGTTCGCATCACCAGCCTCAACGGAGTCTGTCATGAAGATAACGGCACCGTCACCCATCAAGACGTGGCAACCACCTTGGTGTTGGCTGGACATGGTCGCATTGAGCGTAATGTCCTCGAAGTTTGAAGGACCACACAGTTCGGCGTTCGGTGGCAGAATGGTCATCGTTCCGGACATGACCGTTCTTGCACTTGCCCACTGGTATCCACGCGACTCGCTTTCACGCGATGCGGCTTGTGCCCAGAACCGAGGACGCTCAGGATCTAACCAATTGCGACAGGCCAAAACATTGTCTCGCATTTGAATTGTCGAGTTATTGTTATTTCCCAGGTCGTTGGTTGGGAGACTTGAGCGACGGTCTCTGTCGCCCAGGTAAGTAATCATTTCACCCATTGCGATCGTGTTGGACAATCCATCAAGTACGTCGCGGAAACGAGTTTGACGATACTGTCTAAAGAAACCTCGTTGGGCAGCACGAGCTTCGCTGGCAACCTCTATGTTGTTGTCATCAGCAGTGTTGTTCACCAATGTACCACTGAACCAAGTCGAGTCGCCAAGGCATGCTCCATAGTTGGTTCGACCGAGAGAAGGCAAACCAGTACCAGGGTCACTTGGGCATCGGAAAGTTGGAACTTCAGTAGCCCATGGCTCAAAGTCGATAGCGTCAGGAACTGGACCCATCGCTGGGAAATCAATAACTCCATCCCCATTAAAGTCATTCGGGTTGGAAATTGTCTCCCAAAGCGCCTGTTGCTCACAGAATGGTGTGATGCCAACCAAAACACTCAATTGAAGGTTGTTCATTTGAGTAACATTCCCAGTAGCAGCACCGTTTGGACTAAAGATACCTCTCCAACGGTTAAAAATCCGCTCTGGGAACTCGGGGTTCGAAACCCCAAAAGTACCGCCACCCTGTACGGGCAGTCGTTTGTATGTTGAGTGGTAGTTGTGAATCGCCAAGCCGATTTGCTTGAAATTATTGCTACAGCTCATTCGGCGTGCCGCTTCGCGTGCTGCCTGAACAGCTGGCAAAAGCAAACCAACCAAAATACCAATGATCGCGATCACGACCAACAACTCCACAAGCGTGAAGCCTTTACGTCTTAACTTCATAGTTTTAAATCACCCTAGAAAATAGAAAATGAAAACAAGAGAACTGGATTTTCTTAAATATCGGAATGGAACCAGTTCCCGCCAATAGCATTAGTTTACCGGTTCGTCAGTGTTTTTAGAATGACAATGACGGTCTTTCCATGCGTTTTTGGCGTGTTTTTTGCACCATAGATCCCGTTTTTCTGGATATAAGGCAGGAAAAAGGACGAAAGTATCCGGTTCTTGCCACCCAGTAAATCAGGCGATTTGGGCGCCACCGACAACTGAGCATGTGTTCAGAGCTGGTGTCGCGACGTTCTGACGTGGCAATACCCCCTCTGCCGAGTGTTTCGGATGCACCGCAAAGGGCCCGTCATCCCCTTTCTGGTAACCCGACGCCTGAGGAACGTGAATCCCTCGCTCACGCGCTGTCAACGTTGATAAATTGGACGAACGGGTTGATGTTCAATTCAACACATAACGTTACTGACAAAGAGGGTTCGTGCTATGAAAACCATTCTCGTCGTGCTGGTGATGCTATTTGCGTCCACCGTTTTTGCTGAGGAACGGCCGAAAGATTTGAAGGGCATCGAAGCAGCGTTGAAATCTTCGCCGGACAACCCAATGTTGCACTACGGAAAATGCCAGTATCTTTTCAAAGATGGAAAGGAGCAAGAAGCCATCGACCATGCATCGGTCACAATGTCAAAGTTCATTCTTGCCAAGAAAGATCTTGCCTGGATCAAAATCGGCTCCATCAAAACGAAGGATCATCGCATCGATGTGCATTTTAACATGGGGCCAAGAGAAAGGGTAAAGCCGAAGAGTGGTATCGTGCGACCGTACAGTTTTCGTGTTTGGACTCTGGGTGATAAACCAGATCTTGTTCAGATCATCGACTTTGAACATGGCTATTCCAACGGAAAGGTAGTCACCGCCGCGATCGGGGAAACAACCCATCGTGGGCACTCAAATTACGGAATCGTCGATCCCAAAAGCGACTTCGCGACCGTAAAGAAAAAGGTCCTAGAAGTCCTTGCTCGGTAGAACGTCACTCTGATTGAATTTGGATTGGCGCGGCCAGCATTCTATCCAGGTCCGCCTTCGCAACAGGTTTCGCAGATGGTGTGACATCGCGAACACTGGAGCTTGGCGCGGACTTCTACTAAACGCCCGTTGCAAACGGGGCACGCTGGCATTGTGGAGCAAGTCGTTGGTTGTTTGTCGCGGTGGTTACCCACGTCAACCGACGCATTGGTTGGCTGTTTTTCCATGTTGTGGATTCCTTTCTCAATACGATTAACAAGCTGTTTGTTTGTTGCTCTACTGTTAGCACGAATGGATTTCGTTTTAGGGTTTGAGGATATGGCGGCCTTTCTCGAACTGACGATGGCAGGCGTTGCAATTTTCTAGCATTGATTTGTACGCCGCGGTGGCTTGGGCGAATTGCTTTGCGCCGGCGGCCTTGTATAGTTTCGCGCCATCTTCTCGCGACTTGACCGAGTGGTTATTCCAGTCATCTGCGTTCTCCTTGGGAGCTCGGGCAAAAAGCAGGTTGCAGCTTTCGGCCAAGATCAGCGAATCAGACTTGATTGCTTTCCAACCAGCTTTGTCCTTTGGTTCTGCTGCCATCGAAACCTTTAGCCGTTTGTAGGTCGGCTGGAAAACGTATTCCATGAATTCATGCATGCTGTCTTCGACAATCATGGCATGGTTTTCGGCCGCAGTGTGCTCCTGTTTTTCTTGAGCGTCGGAGGATGCGGTCACCAAGATACTGATGGCCAAGAATGCAAACAGCAGAGTCAAAACCGACAGACGATTGATCTTAGAACTTAAACGGGCAAGCATGATTCGGGCTCCAGTTGGGAAAAGGTTCAAGGACAAAGAATAGCATTTCGCCGCCCGAATTGGCAGTAGTTGGTTTTGGCAACTTGTCATGCCAAACCGGCTGCGCGGGAAGAGTCTAATGTTGGCACCACTTGTAGCCCATGACGAACGAGAGAGCGGGTGACCGCGTTCCTTTGTGGTCTGGCGGATTGAAAGTGTCTTGACCACGAATACACGACGCACACGAAAGAAAGAATCAACGAGAACTTGAAAAAGTGATTTGCCCTGCGAGCGAAGTATCTTTAATTGTGCCCGGCAATCTCTGGCTATACAATCTCCCGATCCGCGGCGGGACAACACATTGCATTCGTGTTCGTTCACGAAATTGAAGTGTGTTTCCTGACTGTTCTTCTTCCGCAATTTGCTTCGCTATAGAAATCCAGCAACGAGAAAAGCAATGCGAATAAAAGTTCTTGAAAATACTTCTGAACAACTCGTCGTTCGGATGGTGCCAACCGCTAAATTTTTTGTCATCGCCTGTGGGGTGCTGTTTCTTCTAGGTGGACCATTGGTCTTTTGGATATTGGGGTACACCACAGAATTGAAAATTAGCGCCAATGAACTTCAAATCAAGCGAGCCTTGCTGGGAAGATACGCTGTGAACGAGCGCAGGATACCGCTTGAAGATATTCGCGCGATCGATACACAGGTTTACGCTTCGATGGGCAAGACTTTGGACCTCACGATTCATACGGATTCGGCCAAGATTCGTGTTCCCTTTGAAAATCTTGATGGTGACGCGAAGATCGCGTTAGCGTCTCGGTTGAAGAGTGCTGTCGCCCTGGGCAACGACTATTCAGAGTCTGCAGGGTCGGGACTGGCGCTCACGATGCTTTTTGTCGGATTGGGCATGATCTTGATTGGGTTGTATATGCTGTCAATTCTTCAGACTTCCACCATCGTTGGATCGCGCAAGGAAGGGTTGCTGAAAGTAAGAATTTCGCGTTGGCTGATTCCGTTCAGCCGAGAGTCCAGTATTGAGCTATCAAAGTTCGAGAGCGTCGAATACACCGAAAGGTCGTTGGACGGTGCGTCAAGCAATTCTGTTTTCGTGCAAACAACAACAGGAGAAACACTACCGCTCGCCGCTGGCGCTATGTTTACCGACGATTCAACGCGCAAAATCGATGCGATCATCAGTCGCTGGGTACACGCCGCAAATCGGCCCGCAAGAAAAAGTAAACGTAAACGAAAACGCTAGTGCTTCGTAGGCCGTATCCAGCAAACCTTGTGTGCCGAAATTCGTTTTTGTGAGCCGCTGGCGCTAGCCACGGGCCTCGAAGGTTGCGTTGTCACTGCAAGGCCCGCGGCTAGCGCCGTCGGCTCATTTGCGCTATCGCCCATCGGCTCACTTGCGCTGTCGGCGCCGAGTTGGATGAACTGAGCGGCGCGATCATGCAGGAGGTGCACTCATGATTCAGAAACCTTTGAGCCGCAGGGCGATAGCCGGCGATAGCCCCGGTTTCGAACGCAACTAGACCGTCAATAACCGCGGCTAGCGCCGCCCGCTCAGTAAATCAACAAACACTTGATGACTTTCGCGATGGTCTTTCAATGAATGTCAACTACCGTCTCCCTACCTGGACGGTCCGCTACGGTATATTCTGATTTGCCGCTTGCCTAATAAAGTAAGCGTTCGCCTGCCGCTATCGCTTTGCATGGTTGCTGCGTAGCGTCGTTTCAGTTCGTGTCATCCAAACAGAAAGCTCCCATGGCGACATTGGTCTCACTTGCACCGATCTTGGTGGTTGCGATCCTGTTGGTTGGAATGCGTTGGCCTGCCGCCAAAGCGATGCCGATCGCTTACCTGACGGCAGTCGTCGTTGCTTGGACGTTTTGGGGCGTCGATGCCAACCAAGTTGCAGCAGCCTCGTTGCGAGGTTTGATGATCACCGCTCAGTTGTTGTTCATCATCTTTGGAGCCATCCTGTTGCTGAACACTCTTAGCGAAAGCGGCGGGCTTGCAGTGATACGCGAGAGCTTTGCGTTCGTTTCGCCTGATCGCCGAGTGCAGGTGATCATTATCGCGTGGTTATTCGGTTCGTTCATCGAGGGCGCTGCGGGATTTGGAACGCCAGCTGCCGTCTGTGTTCCACTATTGGTTGGACTTGGGTTTCCCGCTCTGGCGGCAGTGATCGCTGGCATGATGATTCAATGCACTCCCGTTTCCTTTGGCGCCGTGGGCACACCGATTTTGGTTGGTGTTAACAACGGGCTAAAAAACCAAGCGGATGTGGATGCATACATGCACAGCAGTGGAGTGGAATCGATGCCCGAGCTGTTATCTGCCATCGCAGGAAAAGTAGCTTTACTACACTCGGCGGCTGGAATGCTGGTACCGCTACTGGTGGTTTGCGTGCTGACCAAGTTCTTTGGTGCCAAACGTTCTGCCAAAGAGGGACTTGCGATCTGGAAGTTCGCTTTGTTTGCGGCATTGGCGATGACGATTCCATACGCGATCGTCGCCAATTTCATGGGCCCGCTTTTTCCTTCGTTGTTAGGGTCGCTGGTCGGATTGGCAATCGTCATCCCGGCGGCGCGAAAAGGTTTCCTATTGCCGAACGGCAAACCATGGGATTTCCCGCCGCGTGAAAGCTGGCTGGAGCAATGGAGCGGTTCTCGCGAAGTGGTACTCGAGCACGCCAAGCAAGACCTGCCGCTTTGGAAAGCCTGGTTGCCCTACCTGATGATCGCTGCACTTCTGGTCATCACGCGGCTCAGTCACTTGGGAATCGGCAAGCACTTGAAGACGGTTGCGACACCAGAGTTCAAGCAGGTTTTTGGTTCCAACGTGACGATTGGTTCGTTCCAATTCTTGTACCTACCTGGCGCCGTTTTTATTCTGGTCAGCCTGATCACGGTGGTACTCCACAGAATGAATGGCAAAGCCGTGCATCGCGCGGTCAAGCGATCGGGGGCGATGGTTTTTTCTGCCAGCGTTGCATTGGTATTCTCAGTTCCAATGGTTCAAGTCTTCATCAATTCTGATGGCGGTACCGCAGGGCTAGCATCGATGCCAAAAGAGTTGGCGGAGTCCGTTGCTGCGATTGCCGGAAATACTTGGCCCGCGTTTTCGTCATTGATTGGCGGGTTGGGTGCGTTTGTGGCAGGCAGCAACACAATCAGCAACATGACGTTTTCGCTTTTCCAATTCAATGTTGCCGAAAACATCGGAGCCGACCCACAGTGGATCGTTGCTTTGCAAGCCGTCGGTGGTGCAGCCGGAAATGTGATCTGCGTCCACAATGTCGTCACAGCATGTGCCGTTGTCGGATTGATTGGCAAAGAAGGAAACGTGATCCGCGTGACCGTATTCTTGTTTCTGTATTACATACTCGTAGCAGGCATCCTTGGTCTCCTGCTGGCGTAGAGCGTTTTGTTTTTCAAAAACTGAAACTCGCAGCATTCCGGATCACCGAAAGCAACGCGTGTCCCCCGCCGGCGTCTTGCCCTAACTCCCAAACCATCACGCCGCCCAGCTTGTTGCGGATGGCAAGTTCCACTTTTTGCTCCATCATGCGTGGGCCATTGAAATAAAGTTGACCAACTTGGTTCACATCGCGACTGGGAGCATGCTTTGCGACCACTTCTGCGTAAGACATCGCCTCACGCGTTTTGATATCGCGGCCATAAAACGGCAAGCCCAAAATGATCTTCTTGGCTGGCATTCCCGCGTCAATCAACTTCTTCAAATCACCCTCAACTTGCTCGAAAGTCGAGTGTTTTCCGTCATAGTCGTACGCCATGATCTGGACATGATCTACAGCCGATAACGCTTTGGTCGATAGCTGTTGCCAGGGCGCGATAGTGACGCTTAACATCAATCCATGCGGCTTGAATGCGGTGTGAATCTCTTGTAGCAGTTGAC
>CAYNNP010000274.1:0-8112 GCA_964398215.1 uncultured Pirellulaceae bacterium
CAAGTGGTCTTCGTGCGTGTGCATAGTTTCGAGCGTGCTTTTTTCCAAGCTTCCGTTTGGGATCGAATTGAAGAACTCGGTTAGCAATCCCTTTAAGGTGAGAACTTCCGCAGCAACTGGCTGGACAGTTGGTGGCGGCGGGATGATCTCGAGTCCTTGTGGGGCGGGCGGAATGGGTTGGCTGACGACTGGTTCGACTTTGCCATTGGCCATCGCGAAGTCGATGAGCGACATGCCGGGCGGGACGGACAGGCGGCCGCGTTTCACTAGGTCGAGGACTTCTTCGATCTCTTCTTGGCGGGCGAGGGCGAAGGATCGCTTTTTGGTGCCCAGGGAGCGTTTGTGACGCTTGCCGCCAGAGAAAATGACGATGTGAAATTTGCCGGTACGTTCTTTTTGAAGGGAAGCCATTGCATAGGTCTCGGATACGTGGACGTATGGCCGAAACTAGGGCAAGTCCTAGCTTTTTGGCCAGCGACGTAAGTCCAACGTGAAAGCAATGACTTCACTTACAAGTGAAGTCGTAAAAAAACGTTGACGACCAAAAGTCGAAAACGCCGTTATTTACCGAATGCGGATGAGAGGACTTGAACCTCCACGCCCGTGAGGGCACTAGAACCTGAATCTGAAACGCAGGATTAGCGTTTCCAAAATTTCCACCAAGGTTCTTTGGGCTGTGGCTTCGTGCGAACACCCAGAACGCCAACGTCGTCGGTTCCCGCCAACGGGGCGACTCGCAAAATGGAAGCCGTGGTCAACTCGTCGATTTCTTTATTTGTCTTTTCACATCGCCGAAGATGAATTCGACCTGGAAATTGTTTCATCGCAGCCATGATCGATGAGAGTGCCTGACGGGTGGTCGAGCCTCCAAAATCATTGATCAAAAACGTGGTTGGAGTTGGTTGGATTCCACGGACTTTCGCGAATGTCCATTCGTCGCCGTCTTGGTCCCATCCGTGATAGTCGCCTGAGCCTGATTCGAGCATGATGAGTAGACTCTGAAAAGTAGAAAAGATCATGTGAAGAGCATCGAACTGAATCGAAGTGACTTTCAGTATAGACCAAGCGGCAACACCAAAGACGCTAAGATCTCCTAAGAACTGGTTGTTTGTGCAGTTAGGGGAGTTGGGTTACCGCGTTGGCTGGCCAGTTTCGTACAATTCACGGTTTCTAGGCAATACAGCAAGACTCACAAGAGCGGACACGAATGAGCAAGATCACAATTCACATCAGCTTGGTAGCGGCGTTTTTATGTTTCTTGAGCAGTGGAGAAGCGGTGCAGGCCGAATCGCCAAAGGTTACATGGGCGATTGCGATTCATGGTGGCGCGGGAGGAAATATCAAACGGGACCAAGACAAGAAAGACGCGAAAATCGCTGGTCTCAACAAGGCCTTGGATGTTGGAAAAACAGTATTGGCCAAAGGTGGCACTGCACTGGAAGCTGTCGAAGCTGTGATCAACACGCTTGAAGACAATCCAAACTTCAACGCAGGCCGCGGAGCTGTTCGAACGAAAGATGGCAAAGCGGAGTTGGACGCATCAATCATGGACGGCCGGACATTGCAGTGTGGCGGTGTCGCAGGAGTGACGATTGTCAAGAATCCTATCTCGCTTGCACGAAAGGTGATGTCGGAAACCAAACATGTTTTGTTGGCCGGAAGTGGTGCCGATGAATTTGCACGTCAGCAAAAAATGCCCATCGTCAATCCAAATTACTTTCTAAGTTCCCTGCCAGCCAAAGATCATTTGTACTTGGGCACCGTTGGTTGCGTGGCTCTTGATCAAGATGGAAATCTTGCCGCTGGGACCAGCACGGGCGGCACATCGAATAAATTGGCTGGACGGATTGGTGATTCGCCGATCATTGGTGCAGGTACTTATGCAGCAAACGGGTTGTGCGCTGTTTCGGGAACAGGCATTGGCGAAGAGTACATTCGTAATGCTGTTGCCTATGATGTTGCCGCACAAATGAAATACTCAGGTACTTCATTGCCGGACGCGGTCACAAAGGTAATGACGCAGACTCTCAAGAAAAATGTGGGAGGATTGATTTGCGTAGGACAAGACGGCCAAATCGTGTTGCAGCACAACACTGGCGGCATGAGCTGTGGAGCAGCGGACAGCAACGGTCGCTTTGAAACATTCGTGAGGTTGCCAGAAGGTGGACGTAGTGATCAAACCGCAAGCCAAACTGATGTCGTTTCAGACAACGACATGATTCGTGGATTGTTGAATCAACAGGTCAAAGACTGGAACAATGGCGATATCGATTCGTTCATGAACGTTTACTGGAAAAGCGAGGATTTGACATTCTCATCCAGTGGAAAAACGACACGAGGCTGGACGGCAACTTTAGATGGCTACAAATCCCGTTACCCTGATCGGCAAACGATGGGCAAGCTTTCATTTTCAATGCTTGAGTTTGAACGCTTGGATAAAAACGCGATTCAAGTCTTAGGAACATGGAAATTGAAACGCGAGAGTGATCCGATTAGTGGCCGCTTCACTTTGATCTTGCGTCAAATTGGTGGCCAATGGCGAATTGTCCACGATCATACTTCCGCACTGAAAAAATAGATTCAGCAGGAAAGAAACCTACGACACGTCGTATTTCTTTAAACGGTCTCGCAGCGTTCCGCGATGCATTCCCAAGACGTCTGCCGCCGCGGCGCGATTTCCGTCTGTGTATTTCAGCACCGCGCTGAACAACGCAGGCTCCGTAGCGGCTTGGAATCGATCGTACAATTTTTGAGGCAGAGCGTCGTCTTCTGATCCTGCATCCGTCAATTCCTTTTCGGCCCAAATTCCGATCGCGTCGTTCAGGCTACCGCCCGATACAAGCGAATTCCGAGATGGCTGCTCTGGCGGAAAATCGGATTGCTCAAGAGCTCGGCCACGAGCAACAACTGAGGCATGCTCGATCGCATTGCGAAGCTCCCGAACATTGCCCCACCAATGACGTTGCTGCAGTTCTGCCATCACGACGGGAGAAATTGCGGTTGCGGGAGACGGATAGCCGACCCGGCGGAGAAAGAACTCGCAAAGCTGTGGCAGATCTTCTTTACGATTTCGAAGCGGCGGAAGATTGATCGAGACAGCCGCCAGACGATACAGCAAGTCTTCGCGAAACGACTTTTCCGCCACCATCTGCTGTAGATTGCAATTCGTAGCTGCAATGATCCGGACATCACACTTTCGTGGCCGCACATCGCCGACCGCAGTGAACTCACCTTGTTCAATCACTCGCAGCAATTTGACTTGCGCTGACATTGGCAAATCACCGATTTCGTCCAGCATCACGGTGCCACGATCGGCAAGTTCAAACAAACCCTGCCGATCGTCTGCAGCGCCCGTGAACGCGCCTTTCACATGACCAAATAACTCGCTTTCCAAAACCGACTCGTTCAATGTCACTGGAGCGATTGCTAGATACGGATTTTCATGTCGTTGGCTGTGCCGATGAATTGCCGCAGCTACCAACTCTTTTCCAGTTCCCGTTTCGCCTGATACCAAAACGGATAGATCACTATCGGCCACCAAAGCGATCTGCCGAAAGACCTGCTGCATGGCAGGCGAGCTTCCGACTAACATCGCTGAATCAACGGGCAAGTCACCGGCCCCTTCAGCTTTGGATTCCGGCTCTGGTTTTCGCATCGCGCTACGACAAGTCCTGGCAGCGTCTTCTAATTTGAAAGGTTTCGTTAAGTAGTCACTCGCGCCATTCTGCATCGCCCCGACCGCAGTTTGCAAATCACCAAAAGCCGTCATGACGACAACGGGTGCTTCGTTCGTTGCAGCGCGGAACTTGGGCAACGCACTGATCCCGTCTTCGCCTGGCAGACGGACGTCCAAAATGACCAAACAAATCGAGTGCTGCTTTGCAAATTCCAATCCCTCCTCCACCGACGAAGCCGTTGCTACCTGGAAGCCCTCTTTGATCAACAGTTGCTCGAATCCCCAACAAATCGCTGGCTCGTCATCGACCACCAAAACATGATCGTTACTCATGGTGCCTCCTGAATATCGCACGGATAAAGCTTTGCGGTCATCACAAAAACCGTTTTCTGTGAATCGCGTTTCCAGTTCACATCGCCTCCCAACCGTTCAGCCGCACGCGCCACAAGCGGCAGCCCCAACCCCAAACCCTCTGGCTTGGAAGTCACAAATGGTTCAAACAAATCTTCGGCGACTTTGGACGGTGGGCCTGGACCATCATCATCGACTTCGACGATCAAAACTGGCCCTTCGCGATATCGAACCGAAACGCCAACTCGCGACTCAGCGGCTTGGATTGCATTGATCACCAAATTCGATACGGCAGCTGTCAAACTCGGCGCGTCGCTAACACACCATTGGTCCAGTTTTGTATCGAACTGCCACTGCAAATCAATTTTCAAATGCGCCGCCGTTGCGTCAATGCCGGCTCGAATGTCGGTCAAGCATTGCGTTGGCGATCCCGCGCGATCGACGTCTTGCCGTCCAGCGGCGACCAAAAGCAGGCGGCGAATGTAGTCTTCAGTTTGTTCAACTTGATTCAAAGCCACTGCAAGCGACGAATCGTCTTGATTGCACTGACCTGCGTGCAATTCAATCCCCATGCGGGCTCCCGTCAAACTATTGCGTAGCTGATGCGCGAGTCCACCTGCGATCTGGTGCAAGAGCTTTTCACCCTGTGTTCGAGAAAGCTGTTGCCATAGTTGCTGGAGTTGGCTGCCCATTCGATTGACTGCTGTCCCCAGTAGCCCAATCTCGTCGTGCCGATCGATTGGAATGGTTGCCTCAAATTGGCCTTCCGCAATCAAGTCGACTCGTTCACCCAATCGTGTTAAGCGACCAATCAACCGGCCAACCAAAATCAACATGATGGAGGTCAGCAAAAACAATGTTGAAAGTGCCGTGATTAGCGGCAAGCTTGCAGCACCGAGTCGCGCCGACTGTAGATCACTCTGATCAAACAACACAGCAACCTTGGCGACTCGATCTCCACCCGCACCAGGACCGTTGCGATGAAACACGCCCAACAAAAGATCGCGATCTGCGATCCGAATTGTGCGGGTCAAGCCAACTTCGCTCGCAGCAATGGCTGGGATTTCAAAATCTTTCGGCAGACTGATTGTTGAATCGATCACCCCTGAGTCTGCGTCCAGGGTTATCAATTCTGCGGAAGTCAATTGGCCGAGAGACTGAATCACTTGTGGTTTGAGCGGAAATGTGGCCTGAGAAAGCGTGCGTGCGACTCCGCTGTAACGTGCATTCATTTGCTGCGTTGCCCACCGATCCCCCAGCCAATAGGAGACAGCAGCGATCCCTACCGCGGCCAACAAAGCAACGGTTATCAAAGGCAGCAATAGCCTTGATCGAAGAGAACGAAAACGCTGATTCAATTCATTACTACCGAACGAAACCGCGGTGAAATATCCATCGCAGGTGATGGATTATCCGCCGCCGAACCTCAATTTGGACCCATTTTTCATGCAAAAACGCTTGGCACGAAAATTGCATAACAAAATTGTTCACCCAAGGATGCAATCGTCACCGAACCCGGTGTGATCATCGCATCAATTTAGATTCTAACTACAAAACACTAATACGAATCTCTACTCATGAAGAAAACTCGCTCTGGATTCACGCTTGTCGAGTTACTGGTAGTAATCGCAATCATTGGCATCATGGTAAGTCTGTTGCTGCCAGCCGTTCAGGCCGCCCGCGAGGCCGCTCGGCGCGTGCAGTGTCAAAACCATCTGAAACAGATTTCTTTAGCCTGCCACAACTACCATAGCGCATTCAAAAAGCTTCCACCTTCGGCAATCTTAGACCTGGATGTGACCAGTACTGGCAACAATGGTTCTTGGGGGGTTCATGGCCGCATCCTACCGTACTTGGAACAGGGGAACGTTTTTGAGAAAGTCGACGTGTCTTTGCCATGGGACGATCAATTGGTGATCGACAATTTAAAAATCGAAGTTTACGCCTGCCCTAGCGATCCTGGCACTGGCAAGGTTCGCAACCCGGGTTCTGGGCGTCCACGGCTTTGGCCAACAAGTTACGGGTTCAATTTTGGAACGTGGTTTGTGTTTGACCCGGAAACCAAACAGGGTGGTGATGGAATGTTCCACCCCAACGTTTTCATGCGGTTTCGCGATTGCCTGGATGGTTCCAGCACAACGTTACTGACTGGCGAAGTCAAAGCATGGACCCACTACACGCGCAATGGTGGACCACCCAGCGAGATGGTTCCTAGCGATGAAACCGTGGTGGCGTCCTACGCAATGACCGGTTCTCAGTTCAAGGACACAGGTCACACCGAATGGCCTGATGGGCGAGTGCATCACACCGGGTTCACAACGCTGATGACTCCCAACACAAAAGTCATGATGTTGTATAACGGCGACGAATACGATGTCGATTACAACTCTTGGCAAGAAGGTAGAGACGGCAGCGCGGGCAACCCTACTTATGCCGCCATCACCTCGCGAAGCTATCACGGAGGTCTGGTTCACGTTGCATTTTTGGATGGTTCGGTAACATCAATCACCGATTCGATCGACCGCAGTGTTTGGCATGCAATGGGAACACGCAGAAACCGCGAGCTGATCCAGCGACCCGAATGAAATCAGTGACCGGCAAAGCGAATGACTTTGTCTGTGCTTGGTAGTGCCTGCAAGCCAATGCGATGCAGGCATCCATTGGCAATTTGTCTCTGCCCACTATCGAAATACTTTGCCATGCGTTGCCAGTGGTCTCGATCATTGATCAACATGGCCGCCAAAGATCGAGCGGTATCATCTTGAAACGGCAATAGTTTGTTGCGGATTTTCTTCAAGCGATTGCGTTGCTCCGCATCCAAGTCTCTTTGGTTCAAGGTCGCGATTACAGGCAAGACACACGAGCCAAAACGAACAAGCGTTTGCTCGGCGGTGCGCCGGGCAGAGATTTTGCTGGACCTAAGTTTTTCGATTTGCTGATGAATCTCTGCAACCGAAACACCGTATGAATCGGATTGTTCGGTCAACAAAATTTCTGCGACTTGTTTGTTCAGTTGTTTGAGTGATTGACCACGCAACAGTCGCTTGAGCAAACAATTCCAGTGCGCATCGAAACTTTCGGGGTCATCTAGCCGAACATGAAGCAAGGTCGCGCCGGCATATTTGCGTTCATTATTATCTGGACCAATCGTCATCAAAACTTGCTTGCCTGGGACGATCGTCAAACTGGCCCGCTGACCGGATGACTTTAACAACGATTCGATTTGAACTCGTTCTGAACTCTGGGCGTTCAGTACAAGTTCGCGTCGCGGAGTGGTCAATCGATAGTGAACCGAAGGCGTGCCGCGGCAAGCCGAGACATTGATACACTCGGCCACCGAGCCCGATTCCTTCTTCTGGCTGCCCTTGCGGTATTTGACCGAATCCAAAGTCAATCGGCCTTGAATCAAATGGAATTTGGCATAGCCAAAAGCGTCAAAGAAACCCGCGTCAGGAAGCTCAAAATTTCTGAGCGACTCAGAATCTGTTGTTAGACGCTCATCATCGGGCGGCCTTTGTGAAAAGGACGTCTCGTAAAATGAAGACAAGCCGAGAACGGCTGCTAGAAAAAACCACCTCATCCTAAACCCTATCCTTTCGCGAATCATTCGCGATCGATTCAGGTTTGCTGTTTCCGATATGCCGTCGGAAAAACATCGACAAGGATGTCGCAAACCGAAATCGGGGTGCGTTTGGTATTGGTGGACCTTAGGCCGCGCTCAATCGAGCCACGGCCCGACGAGTCCATTATTTATCTTCGGCAAAAATCGAGGAATTCGTAAAGAGAACTTCGATTAAAGTCGAATCAGTTAGGTTTGCACTCGCACAAAGTCCTAAAACCCGCGATTTAAAGACGCTGATCGGCCCTTTCTTTCTGTGCAGTGCGCGAACAGGGAAATCCAATTGCTTGCATATTGCCGAAGCCGCACGTTTTGGTTTTTGGTAACCCGAAGCGTGAGAGCGTGAGCGAGGGACAATCGATCGTGGCTCGGTCCCTCGCTCACGCTTTTTGAAGTTGCGCTTTTGCGGGGTGTTCAGTTTTTCAACACCACAAATTGCGGTGTCCCCACAAACGAGTGTCCGTTT
>CAYNNP010000275.1:0-8080 GCA_964398215.1 uncultured Pirellulaceae bacterium
AGCTTCAGCAGGATTAGCTTCAGCAGGATTAGCTTCAGCAGGATCGGTTGTCGCTGGGGCGGCCCCTTCTTTCATTTCGGGTTCATCATTGTCCATCGCGGGCGGCTCTGTGTCGGCAGCACCCTCTTCCTTCACTGGATCAGCGTCTTCTTTGGGGAGCACGAATTCCCCGCCTTTGATTTGTCGCTCGTACTCAGCGCGAAGCTCTTCTTCGGTCAGCTTTGCTTTCTCTTCTTTGATCAGTTTGTTGAGATCGGAAACCACATACTCGACAGTGATCGCGTCACGTTGTCGGAAACCTGGCAATGGTGATTGGTCGCTTCGATAGCGTTGAATTCCGTCTTCATAGACCGCTTGAATCTCGGCATCTGAAGGCGACTCGTTGGTTTTGCTGATAAAGTCGCTAACCAACAAGCCGTATGCATCGACGGTTGCGCTGAGATTGATTTTTTTGAAATCTTCCCACTGCTCTGCGGGTGTGACCAATGGAAACATTCCATCTTGAACACCTGCCGTTGCGCTTGCCTGAAATACACTTGCCATCAAGTGATTTCGGAGCTGGTCATACAGCTGAAACTTACCCATGGAATTGCGGCTGGAATCCATCAGAACTCGGAGCACTTCTCCGTCGGTTAGTTTTCCATCGGTGAATCCATCCAACCAGCTATCGATCGACGAATCATCCAATTCGAATCCAGCGGTACGAGCCTGCGAGGCAAATTGCAGCGTTCGAAGGGTACCTAGACGGCTTGGGGTTGTCGGAATTCCTACCGACCGAACTTGCTTGGACTGTGCGTCATAGGAAAAGTTCGGGACGTTGGGAACGCCTCCGCGCTTGATGGTCACAGTCGCCAAGTCGTTTAGGAATCTAACCGTCGACTGATGGTTTTGTGTGAAATAGTCCATTCGACTGGCATTGATTGGTTTGCCGTCGATTTCTCCCACGATCGGATCGCTACCACCACCGCCTTGTCGGGTCAGATATCCCTGCATTGCTGGCAGGACGACAAAGGCGAATAGGGCGAGAAGTGTCAAAAAGACCATTAACGGTTTCAGATTCCGTCGAAAGATCTCAAAAGGGCTCATTAGTCAGCTTTTCGTGGAGAAACAAATGGTGGAAAAAACTCTGTGGTGGACATTCACCATCCATGATAGCGATTCCTGTCCAACATTCTCAGCAGGTCGTCTTGACAACAAAGCCGCTTGCCTCAAACCTCTTTACCTAAATTTCGGTGATACCCACAATTCTTGGGCACTTGAGGTTTTAGCTACGGTTAATACTTGGTGTGCTAGCGAACTGGAAAGCGTATCGCCCTACAAAATGAAGGGTCAAGGCGAGATTGCATTTGTGACGAAAGATTCCATCATTCGCTTGAACTTGGGCAACTAAAACTTACCGAACCGTGGTCGATTATCCCCCCGGATTTCGTAAACAACCAAATATCCATGCCAAATACTCTGATCATTGCCGAAAAACCCAGTGTTGCGACCGACTTGGCTCGTGTGTTGGGAAAGATTCCTGAGATTGGCAAGTTTCAGAAGAAAAAGGACTACTTCGAAAACGATTTTGCTTACCTATCTTCTGCAGTCGGCCACCTCGTTGAACTCAAGATGCCTGAGGGGCCAAATGGCAAGAAATTGCCGTGGGGAATGAAGCACTTGCCGGTAATTCCGCCGCGATTTGAGCTCCAGCCCATCGAAAAGAGCCTGCCTCGGTACAAATTATTGGCTCGCCTGCTGAAGAAAAAAGAGATCGACACGGTCGTGAACGCATGTGATGCGGGTCGCGAAGGTGAACTGATTTTTAGGTATCTGCTGCAGATGGCCAGCGTCACAAGGGACCTGAAAATCAAGCGGATGTGGATGCAGTCGATGACCGACGACGCAATTTTCCACGCCTGGAACGGCATGCGCGACAACGAAGAAATGTTGCCGTTGGCAGATGCGGCTCTCTGTCGCAGCGAAAGCGATTGGTTGATCGGATTGAACGGCACACGTGCTTTGACGGCGTTCAACTCTCGAAATGGCGGCTTCAATGTCACAACGGCCGGCCGCGTCCAAACGCCAACGTTAGTGATTCTGGCGGAGCGTGAAAAAGAGATTCGAGCGTTCAAACCCGAATCCTATTGGGAAGTTCATGGCGAATTCAAAATCGCAAAGGGAAATTACGAAGGCCGTTGGTTCAGCGAAGAGTTCCAGAAGTCCGAGGACAAGCCGCACGGTCGAGCCGAACGAATCTGGAGCAAGGAAGAGGCGGAGGCGATTCGAGACCGCTGCGATGGCAAAACGGGCGTCATCGATGAAACCAAAAAGCCGCAGAAACAAGCTCCGCCACTGTTATTCGATTTAACAAGCCTGCAGCGCGAAGCGGGCAACAAGTTCGGTTTTTCTGCCCGCCGAACGTTGCAGCTGGCGCAAGCCTGTTACGATCGCCACAAACTGCTGACCTATCCAAGGACTGACTCAAAGTACCTGCCAGAGGATTATGTCAAAACAGTCATCCAAACCATTTCCGGTTTTGCAAAAGCCAAAACGAACGACGCGTTTACAGGAGAACTGGCCGGTTGTGCAAAGTGGATCATGGACAATGACCGCGTTACACCAACCAAACGGGTTTTCAATACTTCAAAAGTCAGCGATCACTTTGCGATCATACCTACCGGAAAAACGCCAACTGCAAAGTTAGATGAAGCCGCGTTGAAACTGTACTTATTGGTCTTGAGACGTTTTCTAGGGATCTTTTATCCGCATGCCGAATACGAGATCACAAAGCGAATCACACGAGTTGGTGAAGATAGTTTTTTGACCTCCGGTAAAGTCCTTGTCGTCCCTGGGTTCTTGGAAGTTTACGGACGCAAACCTGGTGTCGCTGGCAATGCTGATGAACTTGTCGCCGCCGACGATGGTGAAACTGCGGAAGTCGTCGAGGTCAACACGAAAGAAGATGAAACGCGCCCGCCAGCACGATTCAATGACAGTACATTGCTTTCAGCGATGGAAACTGCGGGCAAACGAGTTGATGACGAAGAACTTCGCGATGCGATGAGCGAACGTGGGCTGGGCACTCCGGCGACGCGTGCATCGATCATCGAAAACTTGATTCGCCAAAAGTACCTTTTCCGTCACGAACATTCCAAACGCGATCTTGTTGTTTCCAACAAAGGATTAGCGTTGGTCGATCTGCTGCAAGAAATTGGGCTCTCGGATCTTGGTTCGCCGGAAATGACCGGCGAATGGGAGTACAAGCTGAAACAAATGGAGGCAGGCAAGCTGCGGCGCGAAGACTTCATGGCTGAGATCAAAGGCATGACGACAAACATTGTCGAAGTCACTCGTGAATACACCGACGACATCGTTAACCGTCCGTTCCCCGACTTGGAGGCCAACTGCCCCGAGTGTGAGGGCAAACTGATGCGGCAAACGGACGGTTTGTTTGAGTGCTACGACCCCGAATGTATCTTCAAGATCAAGAAGCACATCGCGAGTCATGAACTGACGGAAGACCAGGCTCGCGAGCTGATCAACAACAAACGCGTTGGTCCGATCACAACTTTCAAAAATCGCTTTGGCCAACCGTTCGAGGCCGAACTGACGATCGACAAAAAGAAGAAGACCTGGAAAATCGAATTCGTATTCGAGGGTGACGACCGCCGCGAAGAAGAACTCAAATCCTTGACTGATGAGCTTTGTATTTGTGAAGCACCGCTGGGTGACGGATCGGACACCAAGATCAAAGTCTACGCGACCGAACGAGCGTTCTTGGCTCCGAAAATGGCGACAAAAGCGGACGAGCGCGGCGTTAGAATCAGCAAGACGATCTTGGACAAAGAAATTCCTCAAGAGCAGGCTATCAAGCTCTTTGTGGAAGGCAAAACCGACTTGATGCCCGGTTTTCGCTCGAAAAAAGGACGCCGCTTTGCAGCCCACCTGACACTTGATTACGTTACTGGCAAGCTGGGCTTTGAGTTCGCGCCGCGCAAGAAGAAGAAATCCGACGCGGATGACAAAGACGGTGATGCTGAGGATGGCGGCAAGAAAGAGGTGAAAGCCACCAAAAAGAAGGCCGCCAAGAAAAAAACTGTGAAAAAGAAACCCGCAAAGAAAAAGAAAACGACTAAGAAGAAAGGCGTTACGAAAAAGAAGTCGTAGCGTTCAATCAAGAATCGAATAAACTCTCAAATCAATCAACCTTCCCTAGGAAACCAAGTCAGTATGTCTGGATCAGAAAGAGCTCGCGAAATTCGTCGCCGTCGTACACGCCGTAAAAAAACCGCCAACCTATTGGCTCGAGCTGAAAAGGGAACGATGGAGAAAGCAGAGGTGGTTCGCAAGCTCCGCCGCCTAACACCAGGCGCTGATGTGATTCTGGAACGAGAAGGCCTAATCAAAAAGCAGTAGCTGCTTCCGGTTTTGGCGGTAGGGCCGGTTCCCATGTTCCCACCGGCCGCATGAGTTCACCGCCATCGCCGAACGTCTTGACGAATTTTCACGCATTCAACTCAGCGTCGAATTCTTTCATCGTGATCTACAATGGCTGGGTCGGATTTGCATTTTCGCTGGTAGGAACCGGCCCTGTAGAAACGATCGTTAACGAGTGGCGACCAGTGCACGCGAATCCACAATCCGCCGAAGCACATGCGAGTGTGCTTGGCTCTGGTTCGAGTTTCCACGAGACATGATTGGATGTCTCGTTTTCCGGTGCGTTGGCTGCTAAGAATGGAATCCTTATTGGATTTCAATTTGAAGGCTGAATTCGCTGGTGTTTCCATCGGCATCGGTAGCGGTTGCCACGACCATGTTTCCTGCAACGATATCATCAACGTGGATAGACACGCCTCGATTTTGTCCGATATTGCTGGACGTATATTGGTCGCTCCCCAACAAAGTTCTGCCTTGGCCATTTCCATCGCTTAGAAAGAACTCAACTTCCAAATCGTAAGCAGAATTCCCGTTCGTGGAATCAACATTGTAAGTCAGTGAGAGTGTTCCACTGGCAAGAGTTGCGCTGATCAATACTGGCGTGTTTTGAAGATTGTTGGCTCCTGTATCGGCATCTCCCGCATCGTTGGCGGTTCCGCCGTCGGTTCCCAAATCAATTCCAATGACGCTGTTATCAAAAATCGAATTGCCTTGGATTCGGTGCCCTGTCCCACGTTCAACTAGGATTCCTTTTTCGTTGTGTGCGATGGTGTTACCGGTGATTTGAGATCGTTCGGCTCCAGCTAGGAATCGGATACCGTTGGTCATCTGCGGACCGTTGTCCAATCCAATGATGTTGTCTTGGATCACAAGGTCCGTCGCGTTTCTGAAAGCCAGAATTCCAGAGTCCGGACCTGAAATCGTGTTCCCAGAGATTTCGCTCTCAGGTGCGAGCAAACGCAATGTTCCGCCGGTACCGTTGTGCAACGCGTTGCTACCGGACTCATCCGTTCCAATCAAATTGAAGAGGAAATCGTTACCGCGAGTATTCGCTCCATCGGTTGAAAAACCGCGTCCTTGGTTTCCAGATACTTGATTCTCCCGGAATTCGTTATCGCTAGCCCCTTGAACGATTCGTGCTCCATCTCCACCGTTTGGTACCGCGGTGTCTCCCGCTAAATTCGTCCCAATTCGGTTCCCAACAATCTCGTTGTCCTTTGTCCCGGCAAACGCAAGTAGCACACCGCTTCCAGCATGCCCACTGATGACGTTTGCCTGTCCGTCATCAATTCCACCAATCGTATTTTCAACCGCATTGGTTAGTCGTACGCCAAACAAGCTAGCGTTCGACGGGTTTTCGCCAGTGGCATCCGTTCCGATGAAGTTACCAAATACACTGTTTTCTCGAGCGTTGCTCGTGCTAATCGCGACGCCAAAGGCCGAGTTGCCTGAGATCACATTTTCCTCGCCGTCTTCAACGCCACCAATTTCATTCAGCTCGTTTTGGATGTGCAGCCCAATCAGGTTCGGCAGATTCTCACCTGCACTATTGAGTCCAATGACGTTGCCCTGAATCTTGTTGGAACCGCGGTCAACTCCTTGAGTAAGAATTCCAGATCGAATGTTCCCGCTGATCAAGTTCCCTTGGCCAGGAAGCCCGACTTGATTGAAGCCACCTCTTAGCGTCAGGCCGTCGGTTGCGTTGGGGATGGCGGATGTCCCTGTCGGGTCCGATCCGATACGGTTGTTGATGAACGTATTGCCTTTGGTGAGAGCACTACTAACAAAAACGCCCGCCCGATTATTTCCGCTGATCGTATTGTCATCGATAACGCTGTCAGCGGAGTTAATAATCCGGATGCCAATGAAGTTCGGATCCGCGTTGCCTTCTGAATCCAGTCCGACATAGTTATCCGAAATCAAGTGGGATTCCCCGCCGATGATCCTGATTCCATCGCGATCAAATCCATAGACCGCTAAGCCGCGAATCGTAACATCCTCTGCCTGAACACTAATCCCATCACCATTGGTGCCAGCCGCTGCGCCGTTGATGCCAACCAACGGCGAGCCCACGTATCCAGATTGGCTGGTTCCATCGATCACTAAAGGCGATGTAATCGCCGGAAGAGAACTTGTGACATTAAGCTCGTGTGGGCCGGCGCTAGCGAAGTCAAAGGCAATCATATCAATGTCGTCGGTGCTATTTGCCAGGGCAATGGCTTCGCGCAACGAAAGGTCATCGGGATCAAATGTTGCTGGGTCGATGTCACTTGCATCGAATTCATCGGTAAGCTGTGAGACAACGTAATGCGGTATCGCCTCCAAAGCGCCGATGTCGATGCGGTCGTTGATGACGCGGCTGAACGGTTCGCCTCGTTGATCAAATTCGTTTGCATCGAAGGCAACCGCTGGATCACCGGCATTGCGTGCTGGGCTGGGCACCAATAATGCGTGCGTGAGCATTGGCCCACCATTGTTTTGAAGTGGTCCCAGTCCTGGATCGATCGGCGTCGCGCTGGTGCCGACTTGGTTGTCGTTGGCGCCATCGGTGACACCAGTCATTCCGCTGCCATCACCAATCAAATTGAACGAGCTTGCGGAATTGAGAGTTCCAGAAACATCGTCGCTGGAAGAGCTTGTCGACGTATTGCCAGCGATGATCGTGTTGTGGACCAGCGGCACGGTGCTAGAGGTTCGCAGTCCGCCGCCAAATCCAGCCGCCTGATTGCCAGTGATCGTGCTGCCTGTCAGCGCTACCGTACCACTGAAGGAAAACAATCCACCGCCATCCGATGTCGCGGTGTTGGTCGATACCGTCGAGCCACTTAAGTCAATATTGTCAGCCGATATACCACCACCAAATCCGGCGGTGTTGTTGGAAATCGTACTGCTGATCACCGTCACGGTTCGCGAGGGCGTTTCAATCCTGATTCCACCGCCCTCGGTGGATGCTTGGTTGTCATCAATGGTTGAATTTCTGGCCACCAAGTCACCCTGCGAGAATAAGCCACCTCCGTTGACACTTGCTGAGTTATCGGTGACTAGGCTGTCTTCGACTGTCAACGTTCCACTCGATAGAAACTCTGCGCCACCTCCATTTCCGGTCGTTGAGCCACCAGTGATCACCAAACCAGACAGCCGCACGTCAAATAAACCGGATGCGACACGGATGACTCGTGAATTCCCACCTGCATCAATCGTGATTGATTCGCGTGATGGAGCCACAATCTCGATGCCTTCTTCGATCAGCAATTGCCCCATCGCCAGCGAAATCGTGTCGCCTTCCAGCACGCTATCAAAGGTGATCCTGTTTGTTCCCGCAGCGATGTTGGCTACAAAGATTGCTTCGCGTAGGCTGACGTCGCTGTTATCAAAATCGAATTCATCGTCACTTGTGGTGACATGGATGCTGGCCGCTAAACCACCCGTGTTGGTTCCAATGAAAACATCGCTGACACCCGACACAAAGAACCGATCAGAGAACGGATCGACGTCGATGTCCGTGCCGGATTCAATCAAGCTGTTGACGGCACTCACGGGGCCAACTGCGCCGCCACTGCCAGCATCACCAAACGTCACCGCACCGGCATCGGTCGCCGTGCCGTTATCCCAAAACGGGCTGCGGACCACGTAGTTGCCGCCATCGAGCGCCACCACGCCA
>CAYNNP010000276.1:0-8078 GCA_964398215.1 uncultured Pirellulaceae bacterium
ATCCGCTCTACAGCTACCACAAACCTTACGGAACCGCATTCGCCATGCTCGCCCTCCAGCGCTGCAGGACTTCTCAGTAAGCTCCCGCAGATTCAAGCCACTACGCGGTTTGAAAACTTTGCCGGTTGCAAAACGAAAAAAGCCCTTTGACGTGATCGTCAAAGGGCTTGATGTGAAAAAGTCGGGGCGACAGGATTCGAACCTGCGACCTACTGGTCCCAAACCAGTCGCGCTACCAGGCTGCGCCACGCCCCGAGGCGTGTTTCCACTTAGGCCACAGAGTACCGGACATTTCGATTTGGCGAAAGGTTCACTTTCGCCTGAAATTGACTCTGATTGATTTTTTTTGCCCAGACCTACTGAGGGGCCTGATCTGCGGCGCCTAACTGAGCCAAAACTTGCAGTACACCGTTCAAGTGGGCCAAGCGTGGCCCAAACCGGTCAACGAATTCATTCATCATGAATTCGCCTTCCAGCAAATTCTCTTCGTTGTACGTGATTTCTTCGGTCAAGTTGTCCAAGAATTGCGTCTGTACTCGGCTCAATGTCTCGGCTGCCTGGCGGCAGGAACGGGCTAGCCCTGGATTTGCGTTCTTCCACTGCTGAAGTTCATTTGCACGTTGCTGTTGCATCGCCGCATTTTGCTGGACCATCTGCTCCATCAGCTTATTTTGCTGGTTTTGCCCGTTCACAAGCTGACGTAGCAGCTCCATCACGATCTGGTCTTTGGTTGCGGACTGCGGTTCACCGTCCGCCGAGACATCAATTCGGAACATTGGAGAGATAGGTTCCTGCTCGTAAGAAGACATCTTGTGATCCTGCCACGTCGAGTATGTATATGGTTTGATGAGTTAATGAACCGAGTATAACCACGAGAAAAAGAAATTGTCGAGCAAACGGAACCTGTTCGGCGTATTTCACGCTCGACTTGACGGAACATTCGGACTTTTCCACAAAAATTCGTCGCCTTGTTGTAACTCTGTGCTTGACGGCATCACCGTTAAAGTCGACATGATCCCATGCCGAAGGTCAGATCTAGATGGCTAGCGATTAATTTTTTGCTGACAATGGCAGACGAACTTCGACGGGATCGAATGGCACAAGACAAACCGGTCACACTCGGATACTTTACAGTTACCCAAGATGCTCGCGTTGGGTGGACTGGCGGACTATTGGTATTGAACAATACAGGACGTCCACTGGAGTTCCAGTGCACGCTACCGGTGCGACCATCGCGTGCCCACGAAATCCTGTTCGGGCCGACACTACGTGCTCATGTGATTGCGGAAGTCATCGGAAAACTGCTTTTGCAAAAATGTCGCACGTCGATCTCGCTATTGTGCTGCGACCAACCCGAATCACTCACCCTTGATAGCTACACGCAAGCGCCGATCGCGTTGATCAAGGAGGCTGCGGAATCAGAAGAGGGGCCAATCACCGGTGACATGCTGCAAGGTTTCGGCACAGTTGAAATTGCCCAAAGCGATTTGTATGTGCCAATTGAGAAACTGAGCGCTGTCCAATCAATGGCGGACAGTTTTCAAGACTTTCCGGATGCCGTCGAACCACTTGATCGAATTCGCGAAGCAATCTTTGAAGCCCATTCGCAACTAGCTCGTCAAAAGCCTTCTCAAGCCGCTTGATCGTGACGGAGCGATGTGATGTGGAAGCAAAATTCAAATGACCGATTGACCGCCAGTATCGATGAGAACCATAGCTGGGTTGCCGATGACTTGGTGCCTGAAGTTTGTGAGTTGTCCGTTGAGACTTTGGTGCCTCGGTCGATTCCGATTCGTGTTTCACCACTAACAGCTAAGTGCAATGGGTTTGTGTTCCCAGAAGCTCGCCAGTGGTTGCCAGCGGAAACGAAAACGCCTGAGCAAGCAGGTGCAGCGCGTAAAAAGAAGAAACCAAAACGTGCACCTAGTGAGAAAGAAAAGCATCACCGAATTCGGCCGCCAGCTGATGTCATCAAGCTACAGGACCGTCTGTACTATGTGCTTCAACCGCCATTGAACCTTTTGGTTGGAAGCGGGCAGTTGTCGTTCCCGTTTGATCCATTCCCCTATCAACTCGATGGCATCGCGTTTCTTTTTCCGAGGTACACGGGAATCCTAGCCGATGAAATGGGACTTGGAAAAACGATGCAGGCGATCAGTACCATTCGCATGTTATTGTGCAGTGGACAGATTCGGAACGCGTTGTTGATTTGCCCCAAACCGCTGGTTTCCAACTGGTTGCGTGAGTTCAGTGTTTGGGCACCCGAGATTCCGATTGCGGCGATCGACGGAAACGCACGCAAACGAGAATTCCAATGGCGGTCACCCGAGGTGCCTGTCAAAGTTGCCAATTACGAACTGCTAATGCGGGACGAAGAATTGCTGACCGATGGTGGGCTTCATTTTGACCTCATCACGCTGGACGAAGCACAGCGAGTGAAAAACCGAAACAGTACCACCAGTGAAATTGCACGCAAAATCCCACGCACTCGCGCTTGGGCGCTAACGGGGACGCCCGTTGAGAACACGCCTGATGACTTGGTTGGAATTTTTGAGTTCCTGTCGCCAGGATTCATGACTCCAGGCCTGCCAATGCCAGAAATCGCTCGGCGTAGTCGCGACCATATTCTGCGACGTACCAAAGACATGGTGCTGGATGACATGCCGCCAAAGCTTTATCGGGACGCTGAATTGGATCTGACGCCAGAACAATGGGTGACCTACGAAGCGGCTGAGAATGAAGGCATTGTGCGTCTGGAAGACTTGAAACAAGATCTGACGATTCAGCATGTCTTTGAATTGGTTTTGCGTCTCAAGCAAATTTGCAATTTTGATCCTGTGACCGGAAGTAGCGTGAAGCTTGATCGTTTGGTCGCGGACATGGAAGAAGTTGCCGCGAGTGGAAAGAAGGCAATCGTGTTTAGCCAATGGGTAAAGAGTTTGACGAAAATCAAATCTTCGCTCGCTCAATTCAATCCGCTTGAGTACCACGGCAAAATTCCGTCAAAGCAACGCGAAGGCGTTATCGATCAGTTCAAGAACGATCCGAATTGCAACGTGATCCTGATGTCCTACGGAGCTGGCAGCGTCGGCTTGAACCTACAGTTTTGCGAGTACGTGTTTCTGTTTGACCGTTGGTGGAATCCTGCAGTCGAAGACCAGGCAATCAATCGAGCCCACCGAATCGGAGCTGCAGGCGCCGTCACGATTACGCGCATGTTGGCGCTCAATACAATCGAAGAACGAATCGCCAAGGTCTTGGATCAGAAACGCGAGATGTTCGACGCCTTGTTTGCGGATTCTGGCGACAAGGTTTCGCGTGGCGGTGGTTTAAGCCGTGATGAGGTGTTTGGATTGTTCGATCTACGCGTGCCAAGCGGAAAGAAGGTGGCATAGTAGTCGCAGAGCCGATTCACTCCGGCACAATTGGCTTGGCGTGAACATTCGCCAATCAATCAAAGCTTGATGGTTGTACCGGCTTTTGAACTTTGTTTCGCCGCTGCCAAAATCTCAACTGCCTTGCAGGCGTCATCCAAGTTTGCCAAGTTTCGTACCAAACTGGTAACTGAGCGGTGAAAATGAATGAGCAGCTGTTCGCCTACTGGCGACTCTGTCTCCAAGGCTTCCATGTGGCGCCCGGCATCGTCGAACCATACCAAACTGGATGGCAAATCAACAAAAGCGATTCCACGTTCACAGCGAACCTGCATGGCGGCAGGTGGGCGAAAGCTATTGGCTTCGTGCCATGAATCAGGAATGTAACTTCCGCAGCTCAGTTGAGCCGTTGCCGCTGGGGCATGGTCGGTTGCAGCAAAGTGGAGAGTGACGGAACAATAATCAACACATTCGTTTTCATTGTGGGCCATGGATGTGACCTGTTTCGGTTCTCGCCCGACAACGAAACGGCACCAATCAATTAGCTCGATCAATTCCTGATCTGACTCTTGCACCTTGCTTTGTGCGTTGGGCGAAATTCTACGATGGCAAAACAGCAGGCTTGGTTGTCCAAGCTTGGTTGCGATCAGTTCTTTCAGTCGCAGCGTTGCTGGAGCGAAGCGCCGCGTGAACTCGGCCATGAAGGCGACGCCAGAGGATTCGACCATTTCAAGGATTCTGGAATGTTCGCCTGGATCAAAACGCAGATCGCCAGCCCAGTAAATGGCTTTACCAGCCTCGCAAGCAGCAATCACCGGCAACCACCCTTGCCAAGTTTCTTGCAGGATCATCACGGCGTCGATGTCACTACGCGAAACCAAGGCACGGTAACCGCCGACCAAATCGGCTTGAAATTCTGCCGCACAAGCATCCGACAATTTTGCGATCGCGTTATAGACCGCTCTGACCTCGAAACGGTTTTGCAGCATCCGCAACGCAGGACGGTGCCGAGTCTGCCAGGCGTTGCCCAAACCGATTAGGCCGACTCGTAGCTTCATTGTGTTGGATCTGCCTGAGAGAACGATGACGGATTTTGCTATCGCAACAGCTTAGAGAAAAAAATCTGTCCAACGCACCACCAACCAGCCAGGGGTGCGTCAATTTGCCTTGCCCTTTTGGCATATCGCAAATCGTTAGCTCCAAGCGACTTAGGGTAGCTGAGACTCCCGTCGTAGAGAACTAGATCATTTGCGCAAGATGCATGTTTTCCAATCTTGCGAAAACCCTGGCTAAATACTTGATGGCCATTCCCAGAACCATATACTCGCCCCAATCATTAAACATCACTCAATGCGACTTCCTTTGCTAGCTATTCGTAATTGTGCTGTTTCATGGTTCTGGACTCTGAGATTGGATTTCGACCGATATCAAATCTTAGAGCCCAACAAGCTCCCAGCATGCGTCGCTTGCGGCGTTTCCCGAAATGGACGGACTTTTGCTGGGCGTGGGAATTTGGGACCAAGCAGTTCTAGTTTTTTAGTGGCTTGATATTCACATGTTAGGAGTAGCCACTTCATTCGGCGTTGTGCCGGACACTGCACGGGTAAGTCCGACCAAAAATTAAGGAGTTGGGGATGGTTTCGGTTCTGATGGCGTTGGTGCTCACAGGAGCAACAAGTGAAACTTCAAACAGAGACTACGATTCGGCCTACAAAGAGGCTGTATCAGGCAATAAGCCACTAATGGTGGTTGTTGGTGCGGAGTGGTGTCCAGCCTGCAACGTATTGAAAAACACCACCATTAACCCAATGGTTCGAACTGGAGAGTTGGACCAGGTCAGCGTCGCGTTAGTCGACAAAGACAAAAATCCAGAACTGGTCAAGCAATTGACCAAGGGAGAAAAGATGCTCCCACAGATCATCGTATTTACCCCAACAAAAACTGGGTGGACACGACGAAAATTGATGGGCTACCAACCAAAGCAGCCGGTTCGTAACCTTGTTCGTATTGCAACAACCCCAAAAATCGACGCCGTCAATATTCGCTAGTCAAGCTATTGATGGATCGATGATTTCTTTTTCATTGCCATGAATTGGCACTTATTTCGCCGATAAATGGCAGTTCTGATCGGGCGTTGGCCGTGAGTCTATTCACGGCCAACGCTTTTTTTGTTGAAATTGGGCGTGGCTCGAAAACAAATGGCCCACAAAGAATTTTGTAAGGCTGGGTTTCTTCGCTTGTCGCAGACAACCCAAATCCGAAAACGACTAGGCGCACCACTGTGCACCAACAAACGTAGGCGTAAATCATCGACATGACATTCCCAGATGACCTTCAGCACGTCATTCGCACCGACGAACCACTCACGCCACACTTGTGGCTGGGAATCGGCGGCCCTGCACGCTTTTTTGCCGAGCCCGTTGATAGCGAACAGGTTCAACGAATCTTCCAAGTCGCTAGCAAGCAAGGATTGGCGATTCGTATTTTGGGTAGTGGCAGCAATGTTCTGGTCCGCGAAGCCGGATTTGACGGAGTTGTGATTTCATTGGCCGCACCTGGAATCAGCGAGCTTCGCATCGACGGAAACGAACTGACCGCAGGTGCCGGGGCAAGGCTTTCGCATACGGTGATCAAAGCTGTCGGAGCGGGTCTGGGTGGGCTTGAGCATCTGGTGGGCATTCCAGGATCCACTGGCGGCGCTGTTTTTGGAAACGTATTCGGGGGCGGTCGTGACATTGGGTCGACGGTGAAAAGCGTTACCGTGCTGGATTCTGACTGTCAGTTGCGCACTCTGAGCCAAGATGACGTTGGGTTTTCCTATCGAAAGACGGCGTTGCCCGGCATGGTTATCTTGGAAACGGTTTTTGCACTTGAGCAACGGGATCCTGTTACTTTGACCAAACGCATGCAAAAGCTATGGATTGCACGCAATGCGCAACGGCCAGAACAAGAAACCCGGATTGCTTCACCGTTCGTTGACCCAGACGGGATCGTTGCCCGCGACTTGATCCAAAGTGTTGGCCTTGCTGGCATTCGCGAAGGTGATGTTTCTCTTGATTTAAGGCAACCGAATTACTTGGTCGCCCACAGCGGGGCGACAAGTGACCAATGCTTGCGCCTGATTGAACGAGTGCGAGAGCAAGTGTTGCTGCAGAAAGGGATTGACTTGCAATTGAATCTGCAAATCTGGTAATTCAGGTACTTGGCGTCGAATGGAATCGGCGCGATCGATCGGTTTTGGCCTCCAAAGACTGGATTATGCCTGTGGCGATGCGCTCGTCTGAGGAAAATGATAATCGCCCCATCCGTGGCTTGTTGCGCAAGCTGGTGAAGGCTCCCGCTGCGCTGTCATTCATTTTTCCACTGTTACTGATTGCAGGCTGCTATTTCGCGTGGACCAATTGGGGATCAGCGGTTTTAGGTGAAAAGTTCTTCAAGATTGATCCTGAGCTTGTCCAGATAACGCCTCCACCAACCTACATACGCTCGGACATTGTGAATTCGGTGTATGAAGAAACGGCGTTGGAAAACATGTCTTTGCTGGATTCACAGGCAGCGGCCAGAATCGCGTCAGCATTTGCAACCAGCCCTTGGATACGTCAGGTCAACAGTGTCCGAAAACTGCCTGGCGGAACGGTCGATATACGAGTTGATTATCGCTTGCCAGTCGCCATGGTTCGCGCAATCAGTAAACACACAAAAGTCAGTGGGTTCTTTGTTGTCGACGGCGATGGCGTCTTGCTGCCCACATCTGACTTTTCCAGTTCCGATACTCATAACTACATCCACATCGAAATTCCGTATGTGTATGCCACAAAATTTGCCGGCCAGCCGTTTGGCGAAACGCGCGTCGAGGCAGCCGCCAAACTTGCTCATGCCTTGACTCCCGTTCGAGAGCAATTGGGGATCGTCGCGATCTCCGCGTCGGGTGATGCCAGAGAAGACATTGTTCCGCAACTGGAACTAACACTCAAAGATGGCAAGCGAGTGTTTTGGGGCAGCGCGCCGGGCAGCGAATTCAAAGGCGAGGCAACAGCTTTGATGAAAGTCGAAGCCCTGCTGAGAGGCGACCTAAGCGAGAACCTTGATCTCCGCGTCGCAGGTCAGAACGAGCACCGAAGATAGCGTAGCAAAACCGAAAGTCTTGACGGTTTGTTGATATAATTCGGTCACCCTTCCTCTTTCGTGCTTTAGCTGTGTTGCCTCGTGGATGCGTCCGTGTCCTCTGTCTTGCCAATGTTGTAGAACGGTTCGCACCTCCACGCACATCGCCGGAGCGTATGTGAGTTTTTAGACCGGAGGCCGACACAACCCTAGCCCATGGCGCGAGTTTTGGAGTTGTGTTTTTTTGGTAACCCGAAGCGTGAGTTTTGGAGTTGCGCTCTTGGTGTAGGCCGGACCGAGCAAACGCTGCAATTGCCGGAACTTCGGACGCAAGTAGAAACGTGGTTGATAGTGTGATCTCTGCGACACAATGAAGACGTTTGCGCTGTTCCGGCACGCATTGCGTCCTTGGTCCGGCCTACAACCAAATACCACATCAAAAAGCGCAACTCCAAAAAGCGTGAGCGAGGGACAATGAATCTTGACTCGGTCCCTCGCTCACGCTCTCACGCTTCGGGTTACCAAAAACCAATCCCTAGACGAAACCTTGTCTTTACCCACAACTGCTTGGCCCAAAAGTTCGAAAACACGGGCTTATCC
>CAYNNP010000277.1:0-2450 GCA_964398215.1 uncultured Pirellulaceae bacterium
ACACACCTGCACCCGGCACAGACACACCTGCACCCGGCACAGACACACCTGCACCTGGTACAGACACGCCTGCCGAAGGCGACACCGAAACCGACACACCTCGAAACAAACCGTTCGAGGAAGTCAAAGATGACGTTGCTCGGTCACTTGCCATCTTTCCAGCAAGACGCCGTATGGCGGAAATGAATGGTGAAGCAATCGCAGTCATGAAGAGCTACTTCACTCGATATGCGATCTACAGCGGCAGCCCCACTGGCGAACCTCCCGTTCGTCCTAACCTGAAAGAGCTGGCAAAGAAGCTGGGCATGGAATACAAGCGGATTGGACCACACGACGTCGAGTCAATTGCAATCGAACCAATCGCGCAATCGTTCGAGCAAGGCAGTGTCATGAATCAGCGTGGTTTGCCTTTCATTGTGCAGATGTTTGGTGTCAGCAACCCTCAAGCAAACTACACCAAGAAACCTGTGTTCGCACCTGTCGTTACGGTCGATGACCAAGGCCTGAAGACTTACATGTCTTGGAAGGTTGATGAGACTGAAGCTCACATTCCGCCACTTGATAACGATGGTGAAACGAAGGGCGTTCGCGAGCAAGTGGTCGAAGCGATCCGTCTCGCGGAGGCTCGAAAGCTTGCTACCGAAGCCGCCGAGAAACTTGCGGATCAAATCAATAGCGGCAAAACGTTTGAGGAAGTGATTCCAGAAGATAAAAAGACTAACTTCCAGACCGGACTGGGACCTTTCAAGTGGATGGAGTCTCAGAGCTTTCAGTCGGTTTCGATCGGCAACGTTCCCAAACTAGATTCGGTTCACGACAAGTTCATGAGAGCAGTCTTTACCACCGAGCCCGGGAAGTGTGCTGTTGCTCCAAACTTGCCAGAACGCGTCGTTTACGTTGTTCGGCCAAATAGCTTTCAACCACACCCAGATGATTTGAAGGAAATTTTCAAGAATCCAGTGGAGCGAATGAAGGCAATGCCATTGGGCAGCGATTCGGCTCGGCAAATCATTGGTGGATTCTATCAGCGTATCGATGAAGAAACCGGATTCAACATGATTACCGGGGACGGCGAGTAAGATGAAACGAGTTCTGTTCGTCTGCATGGGCAATATTTGCCGTTCTCCAGCGGCTGAGGCGGTCATGAAACGCTTTGCCGAAGAATTCAGCGTTGCCGTTGATGTGGACTCGGCAGGAACTCATGGTTATCACGCCGGAGAAAGACCAGACCCACGCATGGTCAGTGCTGCCGAAAACCGCGGCTACGAACTGACCAGCCGTGGACGTCAGGTCACGATCGAAGACCTGAACCAAGAGCGATTCGATTTGGTTCTAGCGATGGACCGCGAGAATTACGAAGCTCTGCAACTGCTGGCCTCTGGACCGAATAACCACATACGAATCTTTAGTGACTATCTAGATGACAACTGGCCAAACGACGTGCCTGATCCATACTACGGTGGTGACGAAGGGTTTGACGAAGTTCTTGATATGCTGGAAGAAGGCTGCCCATTGATTCTGCAGACCATGATGGGTGAAAACATCTTTGACGGCGAGTTCGAGGAAGAAGTTTAGAGCGGTTGCAAAATCGCCATCAGCAAAGAGCCAAGCACTGACAGCAATTGCTCTGCTCTTTGTTCCTCATGACAGTCCGCAGGCAAGCCAGTAGAATGACGAAATGGAAGTCATCACATTGCAATCAGGAAGCAGCGGAAATTGTGTCTACATCGAATCCGATGGAGTCAGGCTACTGTTTGACGCCGGCATTAGCGGCCGCCAAGCCCAAGAACGCTTAGCCGAATATGGCAAAGACATTCGCGCTGTTGATGCACTGATCATTTCTCACGATCACCGTGACCATACCAGTTGCATGGGCGTCTATAACCGAAAGTTTGGACTGCCAATTTACGTCACTCGGCCGACGTTCTACACAGTTCGCCAGGGAATGAAACTCGGTCGCGTCGAAAATGTACACCATTTCTGTGCTGGCGAAACATTGCGATTTGGGCACGTCGAAGTCGAAACGATGTCGACACCGCACGACGCTGCTGATGGTGTCGTCTTTGTTGTTGACGACGCAGCCCATCGCTTTGGTTTGCTAACCGACTTGGGCCATGTGTTCGATGAACTTCAACAAGTCATTTCGACCCTTGATGCTGTTTTGGTCGAAAGCAATTACGACACCAGCATGTTGGAACGAGGTTCATACCCACGTTTCTTGAAAGATCGAATTCGCGGTCCGCATGGCCACTTGTCTAATGTGGAAGCAGCAGAATTGCTGAAAGGAGCGGAGTTGTCAAAGCTCAAGTGGGCTTGCCTGGGACACTTGTCAGACGAAAACAACGACCCCGCAATCGCGATCCGCACGCACCAAAGAATCCTGGGCAAGAGCTTTCCGCTCAAATGCGCCGATCGTCGCCAAGTAAGCGAACGAATGATTGTGTAGCGCC
>CAYNNP010000277.1:2550-8066 GCA_964398215.1 uncultured Pirellulaceae bacterium
AATCGACCAACCCAACCGTCGCTCCGCGATTCATCCTTGCGTTGGCATGAATGCCAAATGTCCATGGATTCAAAATGCGATCGATTTGGGTTTTCGTATCCCACTCCCTGAACAATCGCAAGCTTTGATTGCTCCAGTAGATCGGCAAACCCCTGCAAGCCTGGGTGAAAACCAATCTCTTTGGTAATCGAAAGCGTGTCATCCTTGGCAATGGCAATCTCTGGCCTCGCTTTCTTATAGGCCGGATCGGAGTGCATGACCACGGAGTTCAACCCATCGTTGCCGCCGGCCATTTCAACAACAACCAAAATGCGTTCTTGGTCGGTTGTCGCTGCGGCGGCGTGCTGCAGCGCCCAGGGAGCATTCGTGCCAAAGGTGACCACTGCCGAGCCAATGGCGGCGTTGCGAACGAATTCACGTCTTGAATTTTTCTTCATTGTTTCGATCCAATCATGCCAACTGAAATTCGGGCAAACTACACACCAAGTGTATCGCGTCTTTTAATCGTGTCTCAGCGTCGCCGCCTGCGTCACGATCGATTTTTACAATCCGTTCATGCGTTGATCCAGGTATCCGCACAGCAAACAAACTGGTGTCCAGCCAGTTGATTAGGTTTCGAATTCCAAAGACTTTCTGTTTTGCCATGAAATCTGAAATCGACTGTTTTGCAAACCGCGACTTGCCACCACTGAGTACTTCGCGAATCAAATTTGCACGGCCTAGCAGCGTTGACGAATTGATCCAAGTACGGCCACCGTCCCAGCCCTTAACACTGGGTGGGAAGTACAGTCCTTGGCCAAGTTTTTCCATTGCGGTGCTCAACTGATACGCGTCGGTCGAACCTTCAAGACAACGCAAAAAACCGATTGCCACTTCGACCGGCGAACGCAACTTGCGACCCCGCGAATGCGCAGAAAAGAACAGATTGCTCGACAAGATTCGCCCCACGGTCGGCGCGATCTGCATGCCGTCGTCACGCATTTTCTCTGCCAGTGGTTGGATCAATTCGTCCGGTGCAGTGGGCTCATCCATCACGAAAAAACGAATCAATTTCCGGACCAAAAACACAGGTGCACTGTCCTGCTGAACCACAATCCTGACACCATCCTCGCCAGACAGATTGCCCGTCGTTCCCAACACAGACTTTTCGCCTCTGTCATTCTGATAACGATTGAATCGAAACTTGTTGCGTTTGATCTCCCAGCCCGTAAAACAGCGTGCCAGCTCGCGAATGTCTGCTTCCGTGTAGTTGCCTTCGCCCAAACAGAACAGCTCCATGATTTCCCGAGCATAATTCTCGTTCGGATGGGCTTTGCGGTTCGATGCCGAATCCAAGTAAATCAGCATGGCTGGATCTTTCGAGATCTCGAGAGCCAGTTTTCCAAAGTCACCCAGCGCATGCTTTCGCAAGAGATCGTTCTGCTGTTGCATTAGCTTGGCGTCTTCGACCTTGCTACCGCTGGTGGCAAAGTGCCCATGCCAAAACAGTGTCATCTTTTCACGTAGCTGAGCTGGCGTTCGCAGCATCCGATACGCCCACTGCGCCGATAGGCTGCGAATGTTTCCTGAAGCTAACCCTGCGCGAATCAGTGAATTCATTTCGCCTTGAAACGACTCTGGCTCACGCGCCGCCAACAACTCTTGGACCAAGTCTTGAGGATCCTGTTTGACTGCGGATTCCAATTCTTGTCGACTCGCACCAAAACCAGCACGACGAAACAGGTGCGAAGCTGCCCGCAAATCCCACGGGGTCTTGCTGGACGGCTTGAATGGTTCCCAAGCCCACTTGGGATCGATCATCTCATTCATTTCGGTTCTCTACGGTTTCAGGCGGATAGTGAATTCGGCTTCTAGCTGGTCATCCGAGTTGCCGAGTCGCAAAGTCGAATCGCGATAGTAACCAATGAACTGCATCAGCAAATCGATCACAGCCTCCGCCTCCTCGCGGCTGTTCCCGTCTTCCAACATGTTCTGAGCGATCAGCTGTTCGCGGTTGTCGCTTAAGATTTCTTGCAAAGAATCCGCATAGAGTCGTGCATGCGTATTGTCGCCGATTTTTGCCGGCGCAGGTTTTTGGGCATGCAAAATTTGCTTGGCCAGCGAGGTCGTACTCGAGACAACAAACTGACCATCTTTGAACGCAACCGTTGGCGAAAAATTGAACACGAGCGGTGCATCCGTCGATTTTTGTTCGCCTTCCTCGGGAACATACGTAGCAGTGACCATCTGCGAGCCATCGGCATTTTTCTCCATGTCCATTTCAAGCTGCGGGTTGCCCTCCATTGCCCCCACGACGTTCAGGAATCCGACCAAGCTCTGGAAGATACGTCGAAAATCTCGCGTCATCTTCTCGGGCTCTTTCATGTTCATGATCAGCGCGAAGGACGGGACTTTAATCGTTGGCCTTGGCAACTTGTCCGTAAAGTCTTGGCGTGCTGCTACAAAACCGACCTCAGGTTCAAGCGACCCGAGAATGTCTTCGCCAAAATCTTTTCCAGAAAAGAACGTGGTGAGTTGCGCATCGGCTTGAGCAAAACCATCGTTGATCTCTGCATTGAACAGATCACCAGTCCAAAGCCACATTTCGTTGAACGCACGATGGGTACTGAGTGTGAACAAAGTCTCATCTACTTTTGGGATCGCCAATCCGCGGCCGCTCCCACCGGCGCCAAAGTAATACTCGCGCGGCTCGGGCATCCAATCGGATCGGAATGGCATCCGGATTTTCAAGCCTGCCAGATCCGTTTCCGCAACAAAACTCGCGGCAGCGTAAGGTGTTTCTTTCAAGCAGCTTTGAATGCCACCAAACATCAACTCAGCGACAGGATTGTTGATCTGATCTTTGAATACGTTCTTGGCCGCACCCGACTCGCGTATTGTTTTGATGTTAACAAAACCCCAAGCCGTTTCGTTTGCTTGACGAGTTTTGGAAGCGTTGATGAAATCGGTGTCTTCCGCTAACGATGTGCCACCGTCCAAAATGCGATCAACGACTTCTTTGCCAAAGTCGGGTTTGTTTGCGATCACAAATCGATCACCGATCGTTGCAAAATGCATGCCCTTGAGTGAATAAACGGTGATATCGCGATACTCCCTTTCGCCCACCTTGTTCTTCGGATCCAGACGCGCAAACACAATCGCTTTGTCTCGCAGCAACTTCATCGTCGCGCTATCTTTTCCATGCAGAATGATCGCCGCACTTTGCGTCTTAGCCTCGAACCCCAGGCAGGCTCCTTGATCCAAGAACGCTTCCAAGGCTTCACGCCATGGCATTTTGACTTGGCCCTCGACCATCAGAACGCCCAGCATAAAATTCTTGTAACCCTGCGTCTTCGTCGCCTTCTTGAAAGCGTCCAGTTCCTCGATGCGTTCACGCAACGGGTGGTCAAAAATGGTGGAAATCAATTCCTTGGCGGCTTGGGTTTCGACGAACGCGGACGTACTGGGCGGGAAAAACTTGGCGTCACTTTGCGCTTTTTGAACTTGGCCCACTGCGATGGGGCAAATGGCGGCAAAGAGCAATGCACAGCAGCTCAGTCGAAACATATCGATTCTCGGACTAAAAAGGAGGGTTCTGTTGCGTCAAACAGTTTACCCAAACTTGTCCAAGCGAGTTTCTATGTTTGTATGAAGAATCGTTCTTTTAGGCCGCGGCCTTAGAATCGCCGCTCCAGCGTGCCAGCGCTCGTTCATAAACATGGATGTACTTGGCGGCTTGACAAGAGAAATCGAATTCTGCGACCACCATCTCACGTGCTTTTTTTCCCATCGCGGATCGTTCAGATTCGTGTTCGATCATCCAGTCGGTTTGGCGAGCCAGTTGCTGAACGTTGCCAACGTCCGCCAGCAAACCAGTCACGCCTGGCCGAACGTAGTCGCGGATTCCGCCCGCTCCGAATGCCACAACCGGAGCACCGCACGCCATGGCCTCCAATCCGGTCATCCCGAACGCCTCTTCCAAAGACGGCATCGCGAAAAAGTCGATTGCGGAATACATCCGTGTCAGATCTGCTTGCTGCGACACAAATCCGATGTTACGAAGCTCGATACGTTCTTGGCACTCATTTGGAATCTGTCCGTCACCAAATACCAAACCGATCACCCGGCGCTGTGTTTTCAGCTGAGCGAGCGCGGCAGAGAGTTCTCGAAGACCCTTGCGGTGGTTCTGCACATTCATCGCGCCAAAACCAATCACGACCGCGTCGCTGGGAAGCTGAAAAGACTCTCGCGCGGACAACTTCTCCTGCGGTTTCCAGACGTCAGTCTCCAAGCCGCAGTGGATGGTCTGAAAGCTCACGGCGTCTTTCAGTAACGCTGCATTGCGCGCCTGTTGCTCGAGCTCTTTGCCAACCGCGACGATGTGCAGGTTTTTACCTCGAAACGCATCTTGCTTGACACGAAAAACTTGCGACGAAAGATCGTTGTCGCGTTGCTTGCCAAGCTGCGGACATTGCCCACATGCCGATTGATAGGCTTCACAACCGTCCGTGTAATGGCAACCACCGGTAAACGCACTCATGTCGTGCAGTGTCCAAACGATCGGCACGCTGCTGGGAATGCTGGCGATCAACGACGGATAGTCAAACCGGTCACCAAACCAGTGCAAGTGGACGATGTCGCCTTCAAAATTACCGGCGTGACGAATCTTCCATCCACCGGCCGGATTGCTAAACATTTCAAAGCCGACGGGCCGCCCCTTCACCGCATGCTTGGTCAAGCGTTTATGGTGAGCTCGGCGCAAGCGAAACCCAATTTGATTTGCCAGTGAACCGACTTGCAGTGAATTCAACGGACGATAGCTCTGATTCGGCGGTGACTGCCTTCCTCTTTGCAAATACCAAAAGCGACTGTCGATGCTTTGCTCGTTCAGTGCATCGTGCAGGCGACGAGCGGCGATTGCGGCGCCGCCTGTAAGCGGCGAGCTGAATTGATCAACGATCATGGTAGTTCACCTTGCGAGTGCGCAGTGCTCGGCGCGAATCTAGAGCTTCCCTTCAGTCCTGAGAACGATCACTCCTACTCAGGATGCAGTACGAACCCAATGTTAGGAAAACTTGGCTAGCAAAGACAAGATCATTCTGGCAGCCCACATTCAGCGTTACTTTCGATGATTGTCCACTGCGTAGCAAAATGAGTGATGCGGAATACAAGTGCATTCCGCATCACTACTTTTTGTCTGACCCGATTACGGATCATTCAGACTTACCGGTCACGCAGATTAGTGACCACACCGCTGCCAACCGTACGGCCTCCTTCGCGGATAGCGAAGTGATGACCGACGTCCAAGGCAATCGACTTTTCCAAGTCGACTTGAACGACCACGTTGTCTCCAGGCATGACCATGTCTTGTCCGCCAGGGAACCCGACCGATCCGGTTACGTCCGTCGTTTGAAAAAAGAACTGCGGTTTGTAGCCGTCAAAAAACGGTGTGTGCCGCCCGCCTTCTTCCTGACTCAGCACGTAAACTTCTGCCTGAAATTTCTGGTGCGTTTCGATCGAACGTGGTGCCGCAATCA
>CAYNNP010000278.1:0-7989 GCA_964398215.1 uncultured Pirellulaceae bacterium
GTTCATCGTCCAGTGAAACGGGGATCCGCCAAAAAGGCGAATTCAGCATCCAATAAAGTAGCTGGATTCACCAGAATTCAGGCCAGCCGCAAGATGGTAACCCGACGCGTGAGTTTAAAACCCACGCTCGGGTAAAAACGATGTGCGCGGGCGAACCTACGAGAAACGCTTTCGCTTCATTGATGCCCATGAAACCCAGCAAACGATGGTGATCGCAATGCAAACAACTGCAACCCATGTAGCATCGCTCGCAAGTTTGTTCATTGGAAAGCTGTTTTGGCGATATGCGTCAGTACGTTGCCAGTGCCAATGAGTCAACCAAGCGCATACGGCGCACCCTGTCGGGAGGGCGCAAACGCAAAACGAGAATCCGAGAGCAAGCCATAGAAACACTCCAGGCTTTGAGGTGCCAGCATTGTCTGCACTCGTTATTTCATACGGGTTGGGCTTCATGGTCGTGGTAAGATGTTTAGTTCTAACTTTGCTGGTAGCTGGATTCGCCAGAATTCAGGCCGGTCAGTAACAACCGAAAGTCTTGACGAGTTCGCTACGCCTGATCCAATTCTATATCTGGTTACAGCACCAGGGCGAATCATTGTTTGAATCTGTGTAAATTCGTCCGCAGTGGGATTCGCCGGAATTCCTTGTTTTGCGATGAACTTCTCGCGGCTGGTGCTGTCTGTTGCTGGCGCTTCTGCCTACCAAAAAAAGCAATGCCTACTTTTCTAGCGTGAATTCATTACGATTGTTGATTCACGACAACCAATCTTTTGTTCTTGAAGACTCGCGACGTATGAAACAGATTCGCAACTTTTGCATCATTGCACACATCGATCATGGCAAATCGACGTTGGCCGACCGGCTGATCCAAGCCTGCGGTGGCGTCACGCAACGCGAGCTGCATGATCAAATGCTCGATTCGATGGACATCGAACGCGAGCGCGGGATCACAATCAAAAGCAACACGATTACTTTGGCGTACAAGTCGCCTGATGGAACCGAGTATCAGCTGAACTTGATCGATACGCCCGGGCACGTTGACTTTTCACATGAGGTTCGTCGTTCCCTAATGGCTTGCGAGGGCGCCTTGATGGTTGTGGATGCGTCGCAAGGTGTTGAGGCGCAAACGGTTGCCAATTTGTACATTGCGTTGGAGTACGATCTGGAGTTGTTGCCGGTCATCAACAAGATCGACTTGCCCGCTGCCGATGTTGATCGTGTCCGCGAAGAAATTGATGCGGATTTGGGATTGGATCCTTTCGCGGCCATTCCGGTTTCTGCAAAGACCGGTCAAGGCATCGAAGATGTTTTAGAGGGAATTGTCCAGCATCTTCCGGCTCCTGAGGGCGATCCCAAATCACCACTAAAGGCCTTGGTTTTCGATGCTCATTTTGACAAATTCCGCGGTGTGATTTTGCAGTGCCGAGTGATGCAAGGCACCTTGAAACCTCGCGATGTGATTCACTTCATGCACGGCGGCCGAGACTACAAAGTCGATGAGCTTGGATACAACCAGTTCAAACTGAATCCCCGAGAATCACTATCAGCTGGCGAAGTTGGCTACATCGTCGCGGGCGTAAAGAGTGTTCAAGACATCGAAATTGGCGATACGATTACGCTGCTGGATCAACCTGCTGACGAACCGATTCCTGGTTACCAAAAAGCGAAGCAGGTCGTGTTTTCTTCCGTTTACCCAATGAGCACGGATGAGTACCAGGATTTGACCAAAGCTCTGGAAAAGCTATCGATCAATGACGCAGCGCTGACTTTTGAAAAAGACAGTTCGGCTGCGCTGGGATTCGGTTTCCGCTGCGGTTTTTTGGGCCTTCTGCATTTGGATGTGATCCAAGAACGCTTGCAGCGCGAGTTTGATCTAGGGCTGGTGATTTCAGCGCCTTCGGTAAAGTACAACCTGAAATTGAATGATGGGACGACGGTCGAAGTTGACAATCCAACCTATTGGCCCGATCCAACACTGATCGATTCGGCAACCGAACCGTACATCAAGGCATCGATCCTGACTCCAGAGGAATTCGTCGGCCCGGTGATGGAGCTTTGCCGAGAACATCGCTCCGAGAGTCAAACCATGAACTACTTGGCTGCTGGACGGATCGAAGTCACCAGTGAAATGCCTTTGGGCGAAGTCCTGTTTGATTTCTATGGCAAGCTAAAGATGATCACGCGTGGGTATGGTTCGTTTGACTACGAGCAAATTGAATATCGTAAAACGGATGTTGTGAAAGTCGACATTTTGGTCAACAAAGAGCCCATCGATGCATTGGCGTACTTGGTGCATCGCGACAAGGCGCGGACGCGGGCACTGCATTACTGCGAGCAACTTGCCGAGGCGATTCCTCGCCATCAATTCAAAATTCCGATTCAGGGCGCGATCGGTGGTTCAATCATTGCTCGAACAACGATCGCACCGTTCAGAAAGGATGTGACCGCCAAGCTTTATGGTGGCGATGTGACTCGCAAAAAGAAGTTACTAGAAAAGCAAAAGAAGGGGAAAGCCAAAATGAAACAGTTTGGCAGCGTCAATATCCCCCAGAAAGCCTTTGTGTCGGTACTGCGAGCCGACAAGGATTGACGAAAGGCAAAATGGTTAGCCCGTGGCCAGCTTGCTGGCCGAAAGGCAATCGATCGCTTTGGCTACCGACGCTGTGGTCGTTACCAACGATGCTCGGGACGATCTAGAATTTCGCGAACCAGAATGGCTTGCTGGATTCCACCTGAGCGACGTAGCATATTGATCAGGTCGATCGCTGTATTGCCAGTTGGCATCATGGAATCTCTCAGTGCTTCCCTGGCATCGGCCGCTTGTTGCACTTGTTCAGCCGCTTGGACTGCTTCCTTGCGATTCCGTTTTTCCTGAGCGGTTTCTGGGATCACTTCCGCCACGACGATCGGTTCAACGACCTGCGCCTGTTGAACGCGGCCTGTTCGCGGAGGCCTTTGTGATTGTTGCTGAGGGCGACGCTGTTGTTGTCTTTGCTGTTGCTGCGGAGGTCTCTGCTGCTGCTGAGGATTCCGTTGTTGTGGAGCTTGGCGTTGCGGGGCGGGTTGGCGCTGTTGAGGCTGGTGCTGCTGTGGTGGTTGCAACTGCGGACGAGGAGCCTGTCCGCCTCCGGCTTCTTTCGCCTTTTTCCGTTCGGCTGCGCGACGCAAAAAATCTTCTAGATCGCCTGCCATGATGTCGTTCTTTGGTATCGGGTAGTGAACAGAGTCGCTGATGGTGGAAGTTGTTCGGCGTAGGCGGTTCTAAGCACAACGGAGCTGTCGCGTCTTGCCGCCTAAGCAACCGAACCGCTTACACAGGATCGGTTGGTTTGTGCTGATGAGTGTCTTTTGCACCAACAGCCAGCGCTTTTCTCATTTCGGTATCAGCGCTAACATTCTCCAGTTTATAGTAGTCCAAGATATGCAATTTGCCTGTCTTGAACGCCTCTGACATTGCTTCCGGTACAGCGGCTTGTGCCAAGACCAGCGACGCGCGACTTTCTTGGATTTTCGCTTGCATCTGTTGTTCTTCTGCAACCGCCGACGCACGCTTGCCTTCTGCACGAGCCCGTGCAACCTGTGTATCGGCTTCCGCCTGGTCAGCTTGGAGCCGAGCACCAATGTTGGCACCAACGTCGATGTCAGCGATATCAATCGAAACGATCTCAAAGGCCGTTTGCGAGTCCAGCCGTTTTGCGAGTACTGCTTTACTGATCACATCCGGATTCTCAAGAACAGCTTTGTGATTCGCAGCACTACCAATGGCACTCACGATTCCTTCACCAACCCGTGCAATGATGGTTTCTTCCGTTGCACCACCGATCAATTGCTGCAAGTTCGCACGAACAGTCACACGAGCTTTTACTTTCAACTGAATACCGTCTTTTGCAACCGCATCCAACGAAGGCTTCGCGGAGCCTCGGGGTGGGCAATCGATTACTTTCGGATAAACGCTTGTCTGAACGGATTCCAAAACATCACGACCTGCCAAGTCGATTGCCGTTGCCTCACGGAATGTCAACGAAATCGTCTTTGCTTTGCGAGCCGCGATCAGAGCACGGATAACCTGTTGAACATTTCCACCCGCAAGATAATGTGCCTCCAGTGCTTCGCCCGTTAGCTCGGGATCCGTCAACCCAGCCTGTGTCGCCATGATCTTGCTACGAACAATAGTCCGTGCGTTGACCTTTCTGAACGTCATTCCGATCAAGTCAAAAATGCCAATTCCGGAATTCGTCAGGCGGGCTTGGAACCACAGCCCAAAGTAGCTGGCGAACACGAAAAAGATCACTAAAATAACTGCAAAGCCGATCAGTGCAGCAATCAGGGCGCCCATCGTGGTGTTGGAGATGCCGTTATTGTTGGCCAAAATGCCAAGGCTAGTTACGAATTGCGAATTGAACTCGACGATCATTTACGTTCCCTCATTGGTGCATTGGCTCATACGCGAATGAGCCCCCGTGGATAGTTATTCATAATGTCCTGCCCTGACGCGGCACTGTCAACAATACTGGATGCCTGGAACCGCCTGCGGACGATGTTTTTAAGCTGGGTAGTCCATTCAAAGACAACAGTTCGCGTTCAAGTCCGTGGATTCAGGCCTATCGACGGCAGATGATTCGCTGCCACAGTACAATTATTGGCACAATTGCTGCTTGAACCAAGGAATGAAAATGTTTCGCGTGTTGCTATTTGGGATTGCTACGGTCGTTATGGGTGCCGGATTTGGGCAGGCGGAAGACAAAGCCAAGGTGGTTTTTATTTCTGGCAAGCCCAGTCATGGGCGGATGCGACATGAGCACAGGGCCGGCAATATGATCTTGGCAGAGGCTTTGAACAATTCCGGATTGAATGTCCAAGCGAAGCTTGTTCCCCATTATGGCTATCCGAAAGACCCGAAGGTTTTGGATGACGCCGCGACAATCGTGATCTTTTGTACCGGTCATCGTGGGCATGTCCTTAAGCCTCGATTGCAAGAATTTGATGCGTTGATGAAAAAGGGCGTTGGCGTCGTGATGGTTCATTGGGCGACTGAAGCCGAGAAGGGAGACGCTGGCGATAAGTTCCTGGAGTGGATGGGCGGTTTTTGTGATTTGGATTGGTCGGTGAACCCGCACTGGGCACCAAAGTTCAAGGACTTTCCGGACCATCCAATCTGTCGCGGCGTTGAACCGTTTAGCATCAATGATGAATGGTACTATCACATGCGGTTTGTCAAAGGGATGAAGGGCGTGACTCCGATCCTGTCTGATGTTCCGCCGCTTGAAACGCTTCGCCGCGCCGATGGCCCGCGAAGTGGAAATCCGACGGTGCGTAAAGCGGTTGAATCTGGCGAGAGCCAACATGTTGCCTGGGCCTATCAACGACCAGACGGTGGTCGAGGTTTCGGTTTCACTGGTGCCCACAACCATGACAGTTGGCAAGACGATAATTTTCGACGTGTCGTGCTGAATGCGATCCTATGGACCGCCAAGGTGGAAGTACCAGCAGGTGGCTGTCCCTCCAACGCTCCCAACGATGAACAGATCGAAAAGAATCTGGACAAATGAAAAAGCTCACAGCCTCTGCCGCTTAGAATCGCGATCAGGGGCGGAATCGAACGATCCGAATGAGGCCATCAAAGTCACATTTGCTCAGTTCGTCTTGCATCATCAACAGGATATCATCAGCAGACCCGCCGCCAGTGCCAGCGCCGATCAACGGTAGCGCCATCGATTTAAAATTCTGTTCGGATGCTAGAGCGACAGCATTGCGAGTCGAGTCGCGGATTGAACGTTCCGAGGATCGCCACCACATGCTGATGCCAGCGACGTGGATAATTGACTTGAAAGGAAGCTTACCGGGTCCGGTGATGACCGCGCCGCCCAGCGGAATCGGGCCAAGTTTCGCTAGTTCGCGAAATGGAGCATAGCCGCCGCGTTTCTTGATCGCGCCCGACACGCCCTGCGGCAACAGCAACCACCACGGAATGATGTTGCGGTTCCAAGCGTTCACGATCACATCAACTTCTTGGTCAAGCAGGTCGCCGTCGACAGTTTGAATCTGCATTGATCTGCTAACCCGTGTGCTGCAATTCAGATTCGTTGGCCGTTCGGAATGGCGGTTCAGATGCATTGGGTGCTGCAGAAGGATCTCCATCATCCATGAATCCATCGTCGATTCCCAGGTCCTTCAGCAACAACCGTGACGAAATCCGGCTCGATTCATAGATCACTGGTAGCCCACTACCTGGATGTGTTCCACCGCCAACCAAGTAAACGCCATCCATTTCCTCAAACCGATTATGTGGCCGCTTGTGAAGCATTTGTCCCAAGTTGTGCGCCAAGTTAAATGTCGCCCCGCGATAAACCGCATAGTCGCTTTCCCAATCCGCAGGCGTGATGCGGTGCTCTACCCGAATGCGATCGCGAACATCGTTTAGGCCGATAGCGGCCAATTTGTCGAGCGTCAGTTCACGAAACCTGTCCGCTTCTTTGTCCCAGTCAACATTCTCATGTTGGTGCGTTACAGGAACAAGAACATACAGCGAACTGTGGCCTTCTGGAGCCAGCGAGGGGTCAGTGACACAGGCATTCTGAACATAGAACGATGGATCATCACTCAACACATGCTTGCTTTCGATTTCGTCAAGATTTCGTTTGTAGTCACCGCTAATGTGGATATTGTGATGCGGCAAGTCATCGTAGATCCCTTCGATCCCCAAATACAGCATGTACGTGCTGCACGAAAATCGCTTCTTTTCAATCGACTTGTCGCTCCAGCGTTTTCGTTTCGCATTCGGGACGACTCGTGTCATCCAGTGTGCAAAGTCCGCGTTGACAACAAAAGCGTCCGCATCGTAGTGCGCATCCTTGGTCCGCAAAGACTTTAGGCGCTGACCTTCCATCTGCACTTCTTCGACCGATTCACCAAGTCGAATATCGACTCCCATCTCGATTGCGATGGCAGCCATCTTTTCGCTCACCGCCGCGCAGCCTCCGGTCGGATGCCACACTCCATGTTCGTATTCTAAAAACGCCAGGATGCTAAACAAACTTGGGCAATTGAACGGCGACATTCCCAAGTACTTGGACTGGAATGCAAAAGCGATCACCAAACGTGGATCAGAAAAATAGCTTTCAAGCTCGCCGCCAAGCGACTGGAAAGGATGCAGATGCGTCAACGCCTTCAAGGTCGATGGTCGCAGCAAATCAAGGGCCGAATTGAATGGCGACTCCAGGATCGGACGAAACTTCTCTAGCTTTTTGCGATTCGCATCCATGTACCGACGAAGAGCACCGATATCATTCGGCGCAAACTCGGCGATCTGCTGATCCATTTTGTCCATGTCGGGAGTGCAGTCCAGCCGACCGCCTTGCGCAAACGTCAAACGATACTGTGGATCCAATCGAGTCATCGGAACTTCCGACATCAAGTCCCGTCCGCAGGAACGAAAAATCTCGTTCAAAACTCGGGGGTACAGAAAGAAGGTTGGGCCACAATCAAATCGATAACCATCAATCTCTATCGCGGAAGTTCGCCCACCGACTCGGTCACGTCGCTCAAGAACAGTTACATCACAACCAGCTTTGGCAAGTTGCATTGCGGATGCCAACCCACCTGGGCCAGCGCCCACAATCACGACCTTCTTCTTTGCCACGAATCGAATCCTCGCTATACGGCGAACAAATCTGGAGCGTTGCGAAAACAACGAACACCATTTGATCTATTTTCAGTGTAGCGCTTAGGGCAACTATCCGTAAATGCCGCAGTTTTATACGGCGTCACAAAAACAAACCGGTGCTATGGCCATCCCCATCAAATTTCAAGTCAACTGGATTGGCCAGAGTTCAGAATCACTACGGCAAAACCAAAGTCGGGGCGAGTGATTTAAACACACTAAAAGCTGGGGTTCAGGCGTAGCGAAAGTCACCAAGACGTCGTCAAGAGTCATTGGGCGATAGCCGAATGGCACTTACTTTAGTGAGCCTGGGCGAATCGCAGTTATTT
>CAYNNP010000279.1:0-7782 GCA_964398215.1 uncultured Pirellulaceae bacterium
TGGTCTCAATCCGAACCATAAACCCTCGGTCACGCATATTCGTGGCCGAGGGTTTTGTCGTTAGCCGCCTGAGATTTCCTGAATTCCGACAGAATCTTGTCCCCATTCTGAGGCCGAGCGACAGTATTGAGTGTTCGATTGATAGGAGCACTCGGTTTGTCGGATCAGAAAGCACAGTTGGCGTTTGAGATTATCGCACGCGAAAACTCGCGGATGCTGACGGCGTATCTACGCACTCTGGTTGACGACGAGTCCGTAGTTGACGATCTGTTTCAGGAGTCGATGCTCGTTGCGTGGCGGAGACTCGACGAATGTGACCTCTCGCGACCGTTCGGACCATGGTTACGGGGGATTGCTGGTCGGCTGGTACTGGCACACTACCGGAAACGAAAGGCGTTGCCGGTCTTTCTGAACGAAACCCTGCTCACACACGTAGATCAGCAGTTTGAGTCCATCGCAACACGTCCTGGAGACACTTGGGACGAAAAAATCGTGGCGATTCGAGAATGCATCGCTGCCTTGTCAACGTCGCATCGAGCTGCGATTGAGGGACGATACTTCGATGAACTAAAAACATCGGCACTCGCGGCACGTCTCAACATTTCGTTCGAGGCTTGCAAGAAGCGTCTGGTGCGTGCTCGGGGCCTGCTGGCCGAGTGTCTCACCCGAAAGGGGATTCTGGTTGCGTCGGAGGCCAGACTGTGAGTGGTGAAAAACACGAACATGATTCGTTGTCGGACTGGCTGGATGCCGACCAGCGTGTTCAAAGCGAGCAGCATGAACGCTCTGACGATCTTGACCACACTGCGGACGCACTGGTCGTACATGGACTACTGCGTGACATGTCCCGACACGACGATGCAGCTGAAGAACGTCGCATCACACAACTGTTGTCGCAGATCGAGCAGCAGGAAGAGACCCGCAAGGACGACCAGGGGGATTCTCAAAGCACACGTCGCAGGACCTATCAGGCGGGCCACAGATTAGGTATTAGATCTTTGGCTCTTGCAGGTGGTGCAGGTGGTGCAGGTCTTGCAGCATGTCTCGTGATCGCATTCCTTGTCACACGTCCAAGTACTCTGAGTGCTGCGGAAGCTCTGGAGAGGATTATTGAGTCGGCAACACAGTCCGTTGATCGGGCCTACGAGATCCATGTGCTGGAAGAATACCGGCAGCGACGAAAGCCAGAGAATCTCACGGAACAACGGTGGCTTGCTGAGTCCAACGAGAACGTCGACGGTGCCATGCTGTATGTCGGCGGTACAGACCGGCACGTTTTCGTTCGCACGTTGACGGATGGTCGCGTGAAGAAGAGCGGCTGTGATGGCACGGAGAGCTGGGCGTTTCGGGAAGATGGTCCCGTTCACGTAAGCGACGACCTGACACGATTTCGTGGTAAGGTCCCGGGACAACAACAGAGCATTGCGTTTACCGACCTTTATTCTCAACTCACGTCGCTGCGTGATGGCTACGACGTTGAGTTAAGTGAGCCCACTGATCGAGGAAATCCGAATGGCCGGCTCGTTGGGCATCGCAAGTCCCGTGAAGTCCGTGGCCCCAAATCGATCGAGCTTTACTTTGATCGCAACGATGGGACGATTCATCGCATGGTTCTGGATGGCCTTCCTCGCGGCCACGGGGGACCGAAGAAAGTCGAACTCGTGTTGGTGTCGCAGGAGTCGCTCGACGACCGGTTCTACTCTTACGCGTTTCACCACGATGGGGAGCGAAAGATCAAACGCGAGGAGGCACAGCCATGATGAACGTCAAGCAAAAGATAACTGCATGCGTCTTGATTTTGCATTGTCCAATTCCCGTGTTTGCCCAACAGCAAAGGTCCGATGCGGTGTTGTCCGCAATAGATCGCGATTCCGATGGGAGTCTGTCCGAAAGTGAGGTCAAAGCTGCACCTGCTTCGATTCGCCGGCTTGATACTAACGGCGATGGATTTGTTTCCCGCGAAGAAGTCCAGGGACGCAATCGGCGTTCAGCGGGGGGGAGGCGCCTGGGAGGTTACGAATCTCCACCGCCAGCCAACAGAGTACCAGAACACGACTACAACATTGTTGTGGGACGCCTCACTGACCAGAGTGCGACGATTCGCGTATTGCTGCACATTGATGCCAGAGTCTCGCTGTCGTACGGAACAGTGAGCGGTGAGCACACAAACGTCCTTGCCGTCAGAAGCGTGACCAGCGGCAGACCGGTCGACTTCGTACTTGAGGAGCTGTCACCGAACGTACGGCACTTCTACCAGTTGCATTATGAGTCGCGTGATCGGGAAAAGCGTAGCGCAGAATACACGTTTCACACTCAGCGGGACGCGAGCAGTTCGTTTGTCTTCACCGTGCAGGCAGATTCGCACCTTGATGAAAACACGAGTGGTGCCGTTTACCTTCGCACGCTCGGCAATGCTCTAGCCGATCAGCCTGACTTTCATTTCGCCCTTGGCGACACATTCATGACGGGGAAGTACGTAAGGCCGGAGTTGTCCGAGCCACAGTATCTCGCTCAACGCTACTACTTTGGTCAGTTGTGCCATTCCGCCGCCCTGTATTTTGCTCTGGGCAATCATGATGGCGAATCCGGTAATCGCGGGTCGAACGTGTGGGCGACAAAGACTCGCAAGCGTTATATCCCAAATCCGTTTCCGAACGAATTCTTCACGGGCAATGAACAACGTGAACGCGAAGTTGGGCTGCCGGAGAACTATTACCAGTTCGAGTGGGGCGACTGCCAATTCATTGTGCTCGATCCGTTTCGCCACACGACAACCCGCGGTCGCGGTGGATCAGGCGATAACTGGTACTGGACGCTTGGAGAACACCAGTATCAGTGGTTGAAACGCTCGCTCGAACAAAGTGATGCGAAATTGCGATTCGTGTTTCTGCATCACCTCGTGGGCGGCAGTGATCGCAACCAGCGAGGTGGAGCGGAAGCGGCGGCGTTGTGGGAATGGGGCGGCAAAGGCTCATCGGGAGAAGACGAATTCGATCGTCATCGGCCCGGCTGGGGAAAACCGATTCATGGGCTACTGGTCGAACATGGCGTGAGTGTTGTCTTTCATGGGCACGACCACATGTTCATCAAGCAGGATCTTGATGGCGTCGTTTATCAGTTAGTGCCGCAACCCGGGCATCCTCGATCAGGAACAAAGAGCGCAAAAGAGTATGGCTATCTGAGCGGAGAGGTTCAGGGTAGCAGTGGCCATGTCCGAGTTCGCGTCAACGGGGACTCTGCTCGCGTCGACTATGTCCGAGCGTACCTCCCGGCAGCAGAAGGCGGAAACCGACGGAACGGTGACGTGAGTTACTCGTACATGCTCTCCGAAAAATAATCAGAAACCTCAAACGCCAAAGAAATACGTCATGAAGCAATTGTTGAAAGTCACAGTAGCATTCGCGTTGCTGGCCATCTCTGCTCCTGCTTTTGCTCAACAGACTAGCAAAGGCCAAAGCAAGAGATTCCAGGGACAGCGAGAAGGTCGCGGAAAAACACAACTTCGCGGTCAGCAGCGCGGGCGCGGTATGGAGCGTGGTGATCGGCGTGGGCAAGGCGATGGAGGCTTGTTTCGTCTGCTGGATGTCGACCGTGACGGAAAGCTGTCTGCAAAGGAGATCGATGGTGCGGTCGCTGCCTTGATGAAGCTGGATGCGAACAAAGATGGCACTCTTGATGCTGACGAACTGGTTATTCGTGGCGGACGACGTCAGGGCCGGAGCGCGAACTCAGGCAGGAACAAATCACGTGAAGACGCACCGACGAAACGAGGGCAGAAGCAATGAGTCGAATAGCTGTTCGTAGATTTCTTCGTTCAAAAGAATCTCTCGCCATTCTGTTGATCTTATTGGTGCCTGTCGGATCAGCCTGCGCCGCGGATCGTCCCAACATTGTGTTCATGATGTCGGACGACCAGGCGTGGAATGGACTCTCCGTGCCAATGCATCCTGATCTGGATTGGTCAAAGAGTTCCATCGTGGAGACACCGAACCTTGAAAAGCTGGCGGCCCAGGGAATGCGATTCACAGCCGCCTATGCGCCTGCGTCGGTATGTGCGCCCACACGGATCAGTCTTCAAACCGGAAAGAGCCCCGCAGCGGTTCACTGGACTAAAGCCTCTCGTAGTGTGACCGCGGTAGACGGTTACAAGATGATCGGTCCTCGCAACGTCCGCCAGATTGACCGAAACGAAACCACGATCGGGGAACTGCTACGAGACGCTGGTTATCGAACGGCACACTTTGGCAAATGGCATATCAACGGTGGAGGCCCAGCCGCACACGGATATGACGAGAGCGACGGCGACATCGGAAATGAGTACGCATTCCAATACCGCGATCCAAACCCGGCTGACATCTTCGGCATGGCGAAGCGGGCGGCTGCCTTTATGGAGCAGAGCAAAAAGACCAACAAGCCATTCTTCATTCAGATGTCGTGGCATGCACTGCACGCACCGCAGAATGCTCTGAAGACGACGCTCGCCAAATACGCTCAGCGTATGAATAGCACTGTTGACGAAAAACGCGTCGGCAGTGCAGCGATCGCTGAGAACCTCGATACGGGAGTTGGGATGGTCATCGATGCAATCGATCGACTTGATCTGGCCGACAACACCTTTGTGATTTACATGTCGGACAACGGAAGTGGCGGCGGCGGTGGAAGAAGACGCGGTGGCGGGCTGTCTGGAGGAAAGGGCAGCGTGTGGGAAGGCGGTATTCGCAGCCCCTTCATCATTCGTGGTCCGGGCATTCCGGGAAACTCATGGTGTCATGAACGAGTCGTCGGCTACGACTTGTTCCCAACGTACTGCGAATGGGCGGGGATTGCATCGTCGAAACTGCCTCCGCAGATCGAAGGCGGCAGCATCGTCAATCTACTTGATGACGGAAAAGGATTGGTGAAGCGCCCTCGCGAAGAAATGGTGTTTCACTTTCCTCACTACCAGAGCGGCGATGGTCCTCATTCAGCCTTGTTTCTTGGCAATTACAAGCTGATGAAGTTCTACGAAACCGAACGGCTTGCGTTGTTCGACATCGCAGCAGATATCTCGGAGCAAAACGATCTGTCGACTCAGCAGCCCCAGAAGGTCACGGAGCTCGACAAATTGCTGGAGCAGTTTTTGCTGGATGTTGACGCCCAAATGGCCGTTGCCAATCCACAGTACGATCCGGCCAAGCCACCCGTTTCACGCAAAGCCAGGGGCGGTAGAGGCAAGACAAAGAAGACTAGAAAACCTGGAACGAATAAGAGAGCCAACCAATGATCCAGATCAGATATGTGCTGACGCTCGGCGCGCTGTTGGTCGCCAGCATTCAGAGTGTAGTTGCTCAGCAGCCACTTCGCAAGCCTCGCATCGAAGACACCATCAAGGCGAATGTCTACGCGGACAACTCATTCAGGCTGTACATCAACGGTGAACTTGTTGCGGTCGATTCGATTGCATTCGTTCCGCACAACGTTGTTTCGGTGGATGTGCTTCCAGCGTACCCCATGACGATCGCCGTAATGGCTATCGACAATGCTGATCCGAAAACGGGCATGGAATACGCCAACACAAACATTGGCGATGGCGGCTTCATTCTGAAACTGGGCGACGGCACGGTAACGAACGCCAATTGGAAAGCAAAGAAATTCTCGTGGGGACCGGTTGGCGGTGACACAAAGAACCCGCGAGTCGTGAACATTCCAATTCCCAAAGACTGGTACGCGGTCGACTTAGACGACAGCAAATGGCCCAACGCGAAGGAATTCACGGAAGAGGAAATAGACCCAAAATCACCGTTCTTTGAACATGACTTTGAAGGAGCGAAGTTCATCTGGTCGGACGATGTAAAGCTCGACAACGTTGTGTTGTTCCGAACGGTCGTGAAATCGCCGCCCGACGGCAAGGATCGCCCCGACTTTCGCGGTCTCACAGACGTCGTCCCGCAGCGACCGCAACGAGGCGGACGTCGTCGCCCAAACGATCGGTAAACGCCCACGCAAGCAGAATCGAGAACCCTCCCGAGTATTCCTCATGAATCGACTCCTCTCACTCACGATCCTCGTGACGCTGTCTCCGCATTTCGCGATGGCTCACGATGGGCACTCCCATTCGCCTTCTCCTCAAGCCCAGAAGAAGATCATTCGACTCAACACGGAGCCACCAAAGGTTCACTTTGTTGTGCAGCGTCGTGTCGAAGAACCAGAACGCCCGGAACTAGCGAAGCTGTTCGATCCGTTTGCGGATAGGGTGAAGGTTCGGTTTGACCAAGACTTTCTACGTGTCGAGTCGAACGGCATGCCCGAGCATCCGATGATGATCGGCATCACAGCATGGCAGCAACAGGTCCCGCTGCCGCAGCCGTACGCCGGCAATAATGCATGGAGGATTCCACTGCACCCTGTTCCCGCGAAGAACCCCTTGTCCGCGAAAACGAACTTCTTTCGCGGTGCAATCGCTCTCGCTGCCAACGGCGTACCGATCTTCAACCCAATCAAGAACGACGGCAAGACAGATACTTTTCTGGCCGGCGAATTGGATCAGTGGGGCGGGCACTGCGGTCGAGCGGACGATTATCACTATCACATCGCACCGGTGCACCTTGAGAAGGTTGTTGGAGTTGGGAAACCGATCGCCGTGGCTCTCGATGGGTATCCGATCTATGGATACAACGACCCCAACGGCAAACCGCCAACAGATCTGGATTGGCTGAATGGTCACAAGGGACCTGACGGAGCGTATCACTACCACGCAACAAAGACGTATCCTTATTTGAACGGCGGCTTCTACGGCGAAGTGGTCGAAAGAGGCGGTCAGGTTGATCCACAACCACGGGCACAAGGTGTGCGTCCTGCGTTGCGTGGCCTGCGAGGAGGGAAGATCACGGGATTCGAGAATCCGAAGCCAGACAACTATGTCGTTGTCTATGATGTTTTCGGGGAAAAGCGTTCGGTGCGTTACGAAGTTAGTGAAGACGGATCAGCGACTTTCACCTTTGTTTCGTCACAAGGCACGACGACAGAAAATTACCGTCCACGCAGGCGTGGCGGTGATGGAGGTGACCGTCGTCGAGACGCGCAGCCGCCTCCCCGCCGTAATCAGCCGCAAGGAGATCCAAGTGCGATGGATAACCGTGGTGGACCGCCTCGTCGCAGCGAAGACCCCGTCGTTCGAGCACTCGATACAAACTCTGATGGCGAGATTGATAAAGCCGAACTGCAAAAAGCGGCCGTCTCCCTTCGTACCCTCGACAAGAACAAAGACGGGAGCATCACGCGAGAAGAACTTGCCGGGAGTGGTAAGCGATTTGATCCATCCAATCGAGGCGGTGGACCTCGTGGCCCACAGTCGAGCGACGGACCTCGGCGGCCGTGGATTCTGGTTCACAAGGATGAGATCGATCTTGATAAGAACAATATCATCAGCCGGCAAGAGATTGTCGGCGAAGCAACAAAGGCATTCTCCGGTTTTGACGCGAACAGCGACGGCAAGCTGACCGCCAGCGAATTGTTCGCACGCGGTGGTTCACGCGGCGCGATGGCCGGATTTCTGAAAGGGCACTCCAAGGAGATCGATCGCGATGACGACGGAACCCTGACTCAAGCCGAAGTGGTCGGCAATGCCGAGCGAATGTTCAACAAAATGGACCGCGATGGCGACGGAGAGATCAGCACAGAAGAATTGGAAGCATCACGCCGCCGCTAGCCGGACTGCTTAACCAGTTTTCAGACGATTCAGCACCTGAGTCACCCGAGCCCGGCTCACCCCCAGATATCGAGCCAATTCCGCACGCGTTTCAA
>CAYNNP010000280.1:0-7730 GCA_964398215.1 uncultured Pirellulaceae bacterium
GCATGTTTCACGGCGGGTTTGCGAGCGCGCAGGCGTCTGTTTTTTGGTAACCCGAAGCGTCAGCGAGGGACCGAGTCACGATTGATGTCCCTCGCTGACGCTTTTTGAAGATGCGGTTTTTGATGTGGTGTTTGGCTGTAGGCTGGACCAAGGACGCAATACGTGCCGGAACAGCGCAAGCGCCTCCATTGTGTCGCAGGGATTACACTATCAACGACATTTCTACTTGCGTCCGAAGTTCCGGCAATTGCAGCGTTTGCTCGGTCCGGCCTACCCCAAGAGCGCGACGCCAAAACGCGTCAGCGAGGGCCCCAGTCAAGATGTCCCTCGCTCACGCTTCGGGTTACCAAAAAAGCGGATCTTTATTCTCGATCCCTTTCCGTCGTGCTACCATAGTTCAAAAGCATTTCCGGTATCTTTCTGAAATCCAATTGGCTCTGTTGAGATAAAAAGCGGTTCAAGATGAAATCTAGTTACGATTGCGTGGTGATTGGTGCTGGCCCTGGTGGCGGCGCGGCTGCTTCGATTGCGGCTCAAGGCGGTATTAGCACTTTGCTCGTTGAACGTGAAGCAGTTCCGCGGTTTCACGTTGGGGAGTCCTTGATGCCTGAGACCTTTTGGCCTCTGCAGAGACTTGGGCTAACCGACCGCGTCAAGTCGGCTGGCTGGCAAAAGAAGATGAGTGTTCAGTTTGTGAACCACCGCGGTTCGCAGTCCGATCCATTTTTTTTCCGTGAGCATAGCGACGCTGAAAGTTCGGATACTTGGCAAGTCGAACGTAGCGAGTTTGACAAAATGTTGTACGACCGAGCAATGGAACTGGGAGCCGACTGCGTCGACCAAACTCGATTGATCGATATCGAATTCGCTGATTCCGGCGCGGCGAAATCCGTCGTCGTTCGCGATCAAGACGGAGTGGACCGGACGATTCAGTGCAAGGTGGTTGTTGACGCAACGGGCCAACAATCTTTCTTGGCCAACAAACTTGGCTTGAAAGAAATGAATGCCGATTTGAAGAAGGCGGCGATCTGGGGTTACTGGCGCGACGCTGAACGTGACGAGGGTGACAACGGTGGTGCAACAATCATCATGAACACCGAATCCAAAGATTCATGGTTTTGGTTCATTCCGCAATCGCGTGGGATCACCAGCATCGGTGTCGTCGCTGACAATGATTACCTGCTGAAAGGACGCGGTAAGCCCGAAGAGATATTTGCCGATGAACTTTCGCGCTGTCCAGGACTCAAGCCGCGATTAGAAAACGCAAAACAACTCGGTGACTTGCGGGTCGCAAAAGAGTTTTCTTACATGACCAAACAGCACGCTGGCGATGGTTGGGTGCTGGTCGGCGACGCACTTGGATTCATCGATCCGGTCTATTCTTCTGGTGTCTACTTTGCGCTCGAAATGGGAGTCCGTGCAGGCGATGCGATTGTCGAAGGATTCCAAAAGAACGACCTGAGCGGCGAACAACTTGGTTGCTGGACTGACTCGTTCATGGAAGGCGCACAGTGGATCCGCAAATTGGTACACGCATTCTATGAAAAGGACTTTAGTATTGGCCGGTTCATGAAAGAGTATCCGCAGCACAGAAGCAATTTGACGGATCTGTTGATCGGCCGAATCTTTTACGACGGCGCAGGCGATTTGTTTGACGACATGAAAACGTCAATCGAAAAGGCTCGGATGCAGTCAACAATGTAATTCGCGCCTCGCTATTTGACGGCAGTGCATTCATTGATCGAAAGGAACGTCGTCTCGCGTTTGGCGTATGTTTTTGCAGGCGCGTCTTGCTCTTCCAATAAAGAACCCCTTATGCAGTTGCAGACAGTTGCCTTCGCCGCCTCGGTGTTCGCGGTTTCGATTTTTGCGAACGTGGCTTCATCGCAACTCATTGTGCAAGAAACCATTTCGATCCGCGGCACCGTCGAATCTGTTTCCGGTGACGTGCTGGTCGTGAAAGACGAAGCCGGCAAAGCACATTCTGTTCGCGTTCAATCGCCCGACAAGCAAAGCGTGCGATTGGCAGGCGGCCAATTCCTCCGATCGCCAGCTAACATCGTCGTTGCTGGCAGCTATGCAGTGGATGAATTGCAACCTGGCCAAAACATTCGCTTTCGGTGCAATCTGAACAAACAGGGACGTACTTCAGATGAAGTCAGCGAGATTTCGCTTGTCACCAGCAAAGGTCAGCCCAATGGAATCAAGGTAATTCAAGCAGGCACGAAACCCAGTGACTATTCGGCTTGCGAGATCGTCGCACAATTCAGTCGAACGACCAACGGCCGCTTGGTCATAAAGCTCCCGGCGAAAAATGGGTTCACGCGAAAGTCCACGTTATCGATTCCGCTCGCAAAAAATGCCACCGTCGGTTTCAAGAGCAATGATATTGATCGCGCGGGCCCAGGAGCGACCGTGACAAAACTGCGTGCCGTGCGTCTGAACACCGGAGACGTCGTCGCAAAAAACATTGAGATCAAAGTCACAAGCAAAACCACCGCAGGCGGCGAGAGTGTCGATGACGGAGCACTTGCCAAGTATCGACATCTGTCGGATGAACCGCAGAAACCACGACTGATTCGTTCGCAGCATTACGCGTTCATGACCGACATTTCCGATCGACAGGCGCGGATCATCTTAGACAAGCTTGAAACGATGATCGTGCTGCTGTCAAAGTATTTTGGGCAGGCACCCAGCGGAGTCGTTGAAGGCTTTATTGTTGGAGACTTGAATCGTTGGCCTGCTGGCTTGCTAACGGAACCTGCGGGTGTCGCCAAAATCAAAAGCCAAGCAGGTATTTGCTTCAACACTTCTCTAGGATCTCGGCGGCGTGCCGTGCTTTACTCCTGCGATAACCATGGCGTCATTCAGCACGAATGCACTCACGGATTTTGTCATCTCGCGTTCGGATCAACAGGCCCAACTTGGCTGGCAGAAGGATTGGCAGAGATGGGCCAATACTGGAAACTTGGTCAACAGGCCGTCGATATCAATCCTCGTGTGATCGCGTATTTGCAAGGCAGCACACCCAAGCGAAAACTCTTGGAGATCGCTGTGCCCGGGCGCGTCGATTCAGGGACTTGGCGTGACTATGCCTGGCGATGGGCGCTGTGCCATCTACTGGCAAACAATCCCAATTACGCAGACCGCTTCAAGCCGCTGGCGATCGCGCTGATGAGAAAACAAGAAGGTGCAAGCTTCGAGGCGGTTTATGGTCCAACCGCGCAGCAGTTGTCATTTGAATACGCCTTTTTTCTCAAGACGCTGGACAATGGTTACCGTGCCGACCTCTGCGCTTGGCAGTGGAACCGCAGGTTCGCAGTCCTGACGGGACGACGGCAATCGCAAGCGAAAGTGTCTGCGGGGTTAGGCTGGCAGGCGACTGGTGTGCAGCTGGAACAAGGAACATCCTACGACTTGGCCGCTGTTGGAAATTGGAAGATTGCAAAAGACGGCGGCGAGTACAGCGCCAACGGTGACGGGGCTGGTCGCGGAAAATTGATGGCAGTGATCTTCAAAGACTTCAAGCTATCGGAGCCGTTTCCAATCGGAAAATCAAAAAGCTTTGTATCACCAACCGACGGGCAGCTTTTCCTGCGCTGCCAAGACGATTGGAACAAGCTAGCGGACAATTCAGGCGAGCTGACCGTTCACATCCGGCGCAGCCAAAAGGCTCAGTAGCCGAAACCTTCGTGGGCACAATCAACTCAGCGGCACAATTGCGCGCTGGGCCACCGTCCACCCATGATAAAAATGGAAATGATGGACTTCATTTGATAGAGTGTTTTGACAGGATTCATTTCAAGGGGCACTTTTCGCGAACACCGTTCCGCCTTTCTGTGTCACTTGGCTGCGAACCCGCTTTAGCACCTCGCCAACCAACACGACGCTGAATGAAAATCAATAGGCACTACGAGTCGATTGCAAATGCCATTGGAACTCGAGCCAACGCAGTCCATCTTGTTCATTTTGTAATGCTACAGATGAAGCAGTGTTGGGTCACTCCACCGACGCTGAACGAGCAAAGCGAACAGTTTTACACACCAACAAATATTTGCTCTGCGATCCTGGCGTACCTCGCCAGCGAACACAAAAATCCGTGGAAGGTACTTAACGATTTCGATTTATCGTCGTCGAAGGAAATCGGCAGAATTGTCAAATCGCTTCATGACAATTCAGCGACGCGAGTTGTCAAAAAATTCAAGTTCGCAAAAAAGTCTTACGCTGATATCTTTGATGACAAAGTGGGCTTCTATTCGTTACCAAAGCATCCCTGGATTATGAGGCTTCAGGAAAACGCATTCCCGGCGCTTGACACAAGCGGCATCCTGCTCAAACGACACTTTTGTGGTCAGTCCCTCGATTCGCTTGTGATCAAAAGACGAAAGTTTCCCGGTCACATCCGAGCCGATTTGCAGATTGCGTTCGACAGAATTTTCCAGCAGCATCCTGATGTGAAACTCTATGGCCTGAACCCGCGCAACATGCACGAGGGCTTGCACTTTCGCATGCTAACCGAAGAGGGCGATCACCAAGCGGTACGAATGGGACCACTGACATACACGGAGGTTTCGATCAGTGAAACAAAAACCGTGAATTGCCTTAGCAACGCACTGTGGCTGGGCACCAATTCAGGAACTCCGTTCGCCGTCGTCCTCGGTGCACCAGCAGCGTATTCAGATAGCTCTCAAATCGATGTGGAAATCGCATTGCCCGAGACGGAACAGCAGCAGGCATTTGGACAGGAATTCCTTGGGGAACTGGAGCGATTGGTTCAGGCGTCCGATTGCTATCGCGGAAAAATACTGTCCTTTGAACAGAGCAACGACTATCGAGGCTATGCGGCGGGAATCAAAGTTCACGAATTGAAACACGTGTCGCGCGACGAAGTGATTCTTCCGCAAGAAACGCTCGACCTGCTTGATCGAAATATCATCAATTTTGTTCAGCAAAGACCAGAGCTTGCTCGGCGTGGCATGAATCTCAAGAAAGGGTTGTTGCTGTTCGGTCCTCCAGGAACGGGCAAGACGCATACGGTTCATTACCTAAGCCGGGCTTTGCCGGATACCACAACGCTGATCATCACAGCCGAACAAGTTGGGATGTTGGCGACGTACATGAACCTTGCCAGATTGCTGCAGCCTAGCCTTGTGATTATCGAAGACGCCGATTTGATCGCGCGAGATCGCGAAAACATGGACACCTGCGAGGAAGTCCTGCTGAATAAACTGCTAAACGAAATGGATGGATTGCGGGCTGATGCAGAAATTATCTTCATCCTGACGACCAATCGCCCTGAAGCCATCGAAGCAGCTCTGGTAGCTCGCCCTGGACGTATCGACCAAGCCATTGAGTATCCATTGCCCAATGATGATGGCCGACGTCGACTAGCAATCCTGTACGCAGGTTCCCAAACGCTTAGCGAGGAAGTCATCCGCGAAGTTGTTAAACGAACCAATCAAACAAGTGCATCATTTATCAAAGAACTGATGCGACGGGCGACACAATATGCAATCGCACGCGGCGAGAACGAATCGATCCAGCCAGAAGATGTCGACACAGCTGTGCAAGAAATGTTATTCAGCGGCGGTGTCTTCAATCGCCTAATCCTAGGCGGCAACGAAACTCAGGACTGATTGAGCCATCATTCCGCGCGCAGGAAAAATGAAAAGACCGGAGAGCCTGAAATTCTTTAGGCAGGAGAGGCTGTGAGTTTTTTGTTTTGTGAGCGGCATGGCGATAGCCGCCGTTTTTGTAGCGTTCGATTTCTGCGCAAATTAGCCGACGGCTAACGTCTTGTCGCTCACCAGAAAAGGCATTTCCCAAAAAATCACAGCCTCGGAGGCCGACACAATTTCTGTTCGCTGGATCAAAGGAAAGATCGTAGTGGCGCGTGGACGATCTCATGTCCAATTCCGCAAAGCAACGTAATGTGGTTTGCCGAAAGCCTTGAGTGGGAATAGCAGTGGCTAGGTTGTTCTAGCCGCTCCCTGTAGCGACGAGGTTGATTCCCCGTATTTACCGGCGTGCGGCTTTTTGGCTGTCCAAGGTCGAATCCGCGGCTACGCGAAAAAATTATTTTGCCCGCTGCTGGCTTCGTGATCGCGTCGCGTGAGGGACGTTAGTATCGACTGTTCCACGTGGCTGTTTCCGGCGCCAAAGGTATTTACGACGTGGATCGGGGAACCAGTGGTAAACGACAAGAGACACAATCCCCACGAGGAAAGCAAAGCCAGCTACGCAGTCGATAACAAAAACCACGAAAATGTCCGAAGCGTTGTCCGCGCCACGCCAGTTCACAAAAATGGTGTGACTCGCGATAACCATCACCATGGCGGAGACAATTGCCCCAAGGCCGCACCAGAAAACACGCTGGCGCGTGAAGACCGGCGCCGAGGATGCGGAGCGTTCAGTGTTGGACGCCTGCGGGGATTCGTAAGGATTAATCAATTGGCGCGCGACGTCCAACGTACGTGGTTTTGACGACACCGAGCGTGCCATCATAGGCGATGTTCAATGGCGGATTTCATTGTACGCGAGTGTATCATTCTCCACCACATGCGATACGTTTTCGGCTTCGATTTGGCGCAGGTTAGTGAATCTGCATAAATCGGGAGCGCAGTTGTCGGCTTGAAGCGCCGACCAACCTTCCAGATTCGGTCGTGATATAGAAATCTGCTTGGGTGACTGTTGGAATCTCAAGAACGGAATTAGCCTGATCGATTTTGGCAGGAACATCGGGGCAGGAAAATGCCAAGCAAGATTTTCCTACCCCCATCTTCCTGCCAAATACAAACCACCTTTGCCTGATCAGTTCTGGATATTCGCCAAGGACTGCTCAGTCAGGGCAGGAGGTCCTTCGGAAAGTTATCAACGAGTTTTTACGTTTGGATTTTGCGAAGTCGTTTTAGTTCAGTTCGTCATCGCCGATCTCGAGCCTGCGTTCGAGTATTCGGATTTCAAGGGGGAAGTAAAATTAATGAAGTAGCTCTCGGCATCGGGCGCCCCGATTAGTTTTTCCCGATCGTAAAAACCACATTAGGCGACGTTGTGCCGCGAGCGACGTTCCAATTGGTTGGCCTCGAAGCGGTCGTCAAACTCAGATGATGATGCATCGGCCCATTCACCATGGAAGTGCGACAATCGCGCGCCACAAGCGTTGCATTTGTAGAAGGTTGGGCTTGGCGGATTGGATTTCGTGGCCCAACACATTACAAGTTTGCGTTTGTCGCAGGTCGGACACCGGGAAAACACCCATAGCGGCGACGCCAGCCACATCAGCGTCCAGAATGGAAGCAGCGGGATCGTCAGCAGCAGCGTGCCGATGGCAGAAAAGCGCGAACGTGATTCGGAGAGAAATTTCAGCCCAACAACGATTACCACGAGAACGAGCGTAAACGGTATTAGCAGAAGCCACCACATACGATTGATTGATTCGCCTAACGGAAGGTTGTTACACCACCGCCCTGAACGAAGCGAACGATGCCTGAACTACGGGAGATTGTACCAATGCCAGATCACGCGACCAACCAAGGAAGGTGTGCCGACAGGGCAAATCAGTTTTTCAAGGTAGGCAACATAGTAGCTCGGCTGTTCCAGCCGAGACCTGCCGATTTCTCGGCTCGGAGAGCCGAGCTACTTTAAGCAGTTTGAAAAACTGCTTTGCCCTGGGTGCGCCGAAGGCCTAGCGTAAAAACCATGACACTGTTGATGCCGTTGTTATTTTGACG
>CAYNNP010000281.1:0-7580 GCA_964398215.1 uncultured Pirellulaceae bacterium
AAACTCCAAACCAACGCGTCGGGTTACCATTTCTTTGCCAGGGTTAATTGGTTCGCCCGGTTGAGTCCCGAAGGCGCAGGCGTCAAAATCTAATTTGATCATTGTCCGTTTTCGACGCCACTCATCACCCTTGGTTCTATGAAAATTTTCACGATAACGTTTGCCTTGGCGATTGTCATTGGCTCGACCAACGGGCTTAGAGCCCAAAAAACCCCGATGACTTCGGCGGATATTGCAAAACTTCGCAATGTTGGGTCCGCCGAGATTAGCCCCGATGGCGAATACGTCGCCTATACCAAATCCGTGCCCCGCCGCCCAATGAAAGACGACGACGGGTCAGCGTGGAGCGAGTTGCATGTTTCTGACCTGCAAGGAAATTCTCGCCCATTCATTACGGGCAAAGTTTCCATCGGTCATCCGTATTGGTCCGCCGATAGCAAATGGATCTTTTATACCGCCAAGCGGTCCACTGACAAAGATCGTGAGTTGTATCGCATCGCTGTCGATGGCGGCGAGTCATTGAAAACCTTTGACCACAAAACTTCGATTGGCGCGTTTGATATTAGCAAAGACCAAAAGCAGGTCGCTTTTCTTGCCACGGAGGAAAAGAAGAAAGACCTAAAAGAAGAACACGATGACGGATTCGACCAAGAAATCTACGAAGAAGACTCGGTGTCGACTCGAATTTGGATTGCCGATATCGACACGGCAGGCTGGGAGCCCGATCACGCAAAACCGCGCATGTTGGATTTGCCAGGCTCAGCGATCGATGTCAAATGGAGTCCCGATGCGTCGCAACTAATGGTCGTCTTGGCACCAACGCCATCGGTCGACGACAGTTACATGAAAAAACAAGTTCATGTTGTCGATGTGAAATCCGGCAAGATCGTTTTCTCTGCAAAGAATCCCGGCAAGCTCGGCAAGGTAGCCTGGAGTCCGGACGGAAAAAACCTTGCCATGATTTCCGCCGAAAGTATCAACGATCCCAAAGACGGACGACTGATGGTGATTCCAACCAGTGGTGGAGCACTGAAAGAACTGATGCCGGAATACCAAGCCCATGTATCTAGCTTTGCTTGGAAAGATGACAAGACACTGTTCTGGCTAGCCGGCGAAGGCGTTGCATCGCGTTTTGGAACCGTGACGACCGACGGAAAACGCGACGACATTTTTCAGCCAAGCGACGTTGTTATGTCAAGTTTTTCTTTCGCCACTAATAGTGGCAACGTTGTCTTTACAGGAGAAAGTGCCAGTCACCCTGCCGAGCTGTTCGTCGAAAGTGATGGCGATCAGCCGCTGAAACGAATCACAGACTCGAATCCTTGGTTGGCAAACATCAAACTTGCGAAACAAGAACGAATCACCTGGAAAGGCAGAGATGGTTTGGAATTGGAAGGCGTTTTGATGTACCCATTGGATTACGAAAAGGGAAAGCGTTATCCGACAATCATGCTGGTACATGGCGGGCCTGAGTCGCACGAAAAAAATGGTTGGATCACGGGCTATTCTCGGCCAGGGCAGGTTGCTGCAGCCAAAGGGTTCGTTGTTTTCCACCCAAACTATCGCGGCAGCACCGGACGCGGCGTGAAATTTTCGCAGATGGGACAGTCCGATTCAGCCGGGAAAGAATTTGATGACTTGGTCGACGGTATCGATCATCTCATCGAACTGGGCATCACGGACAAGGATCGTGTTGGTGTCACCGGAGGTTCCTATGGTGGCTATGCGTCGGCATGGTGTTCAACGTTTTACTCAGATCGGTTCGCGGCGAGTGTGATGTTCGTTGGCATCAGCGACAAGCTCTCGAAAGCCGGGACGACCGACATCCCGGAAGAAATGTATTTGGTTCACCAACTCAAACGTGTCTGGGACGATTGGGATTACTTCATCAAACGGAGTCCCATTCGCTACGTCGAGCGCAATAAAACACCGACTCTGATTTTGCACGGCAAGAACGATCCACGCGTTCACCCATCGCAATCCCTCGAGCTTCATCGCCACTTAAAAACGCTCGATCAAGCTCCCGTGCGACTGGTGCTGTATGAAGGAGAGGGGCACGGCAACCGCAAAGCAGCCGCGCGACTGGATTACAACCTGCGGATGCTAAGATGGATGCAAACGTTTTTGCAAGACGACGCAAAAACGGCCCCAGAATATCGCATCGACTACCGCAAGGCGCTGGGAATCGAGAGCAAAGACTGAGTATTAGCATTTGGACTCTAGTCTCGAAGATCCAACCGGAAGACAACTCCGGCGTGTTGTTTTGTTAATTGTCATCTGCTTTGCGGAATGGATTGCCTACAATTTCACGTAGTCTGTCACAATGGAGTTGTCTCTCCCGTTTGCCAACATCTCTCCAGATTTCTCGACGGTTCTTTTCTGGTCCCGCTGCATCACGTGCAGCTGCGATTGCTGCTTCCACGGCGGAAAACGTTGCGGAGGCCGCGATCCTGGCACGAACTCTCGGAAAGTCTTGTTTCGAGTGAGGAGTCTTCCAAGCAGCGTCCGACGGAGCGTCGAAATAGACGACCTCTGCTGCGCGGACCGCCGTACGTGCAGCTTGGCACGCAGTATTTTCTGAGTCAGTCGCATTCGCGCCAGCTACATAAACTTCAGAATAGGCCTGGCGAGCTTCCAACACAGCCAAGTACAGCAGTTCAGTCGTCAACTTACCGGCCGCGTGTTCTTCTAGTGCGTGGCCTATTCTGCGACTTCGCTCGTCTCCCATCAGTCGCTCGATGCGGCGACAGCATCCGGCGGTATAGAGTTGCCATTGGCTAGCACTAACCCATGGCCAGAATTTTTCATACAAATCAACGTCTGGGTTGTTGAATGAAAGCCAAAGGCTCTCGGTCAACTCAATCGAGCGGTAGTTTGTCTTCCGTTTTTTTCTACTCATTGGCGTATGACGCTGAGTACGCCACATTCGATTTAGATTTAGATTTCTATGAACCGGAAACTGGATTGATTTGGCTGGTTGATCGCAAAATGATTTGGATGGTATACCAGGCTGTTAGGGCGCCTCGTGAGGTCCAGAATACGGTGCGGATCCAATTTGTGCGCACGAGGTTTTGATAGGCTTGTTGATCAAATCCCGCTGATAGTTGTTTGTGGTATGGCACTTGCAAGAAAAATGTGGATAGCCAGATGGCTGCTAGCAGTACCAGGCCGACAATTGCTGCCCAGCGAGGAAAACCGATTGGTGAGGCGATCAGCAAGAGGACTGCGGTGCTGAGTTCCACCAGCATTGGCACCATCACGATGGGTGTGATCAGCCGTGCGTGAGCTTGTTCGTAACGCTGGAATTCTGCGATGCCAACGTGGTCGAACAAATTGTAGTGGACAATCTGGACCATCCATATCAAGCCGACCATGTACCAAGTCGCGATCAAGTGCAATACAAGAACGATGGCCATATTCATTGTTTGTCCTTTGTCGCTTCGGGCATCTCGCGCGATAAGAATTGCCCGGTCAAGCTGCTGGTGTTCTGGGCGACCTCTTCGGGAGTTCCCTCGGCGACGATCTGCCCGCCGTCGATGCCTCCGCGCGGTCCGATGTCGATGAGCCAATCGCAGGCTTGGATCAGATCCAAGTTATGCTCGATGACCAAGACGGTGTTGCCGGCGTCGACCAATCGCTGCAAAACATCGACCAATCTGCTGACGTCAGCAAAGTGTAAACCGGTGGTCGGTTCGTCCAGCAAGTACATGGTTTTGCCAGTCGAAGCTCTTGCGAGTTCCGTACCAAGCTTGATCCGTTGGGCTTCACCGCCGCTAAGCGTGGTGCTGGATTGTCCCAGGTGTATGTAGCCCAGCCCAACGTCGCGAAGCGACATCAGCAATCGATGCACGCGCGGAACGTTCTCGAAAAAACTAACCGCATCGTTGACATTCATGCTCAGGACGTCTGCAACGCTCGCGCCCTTGAAACGAACCTGCAGTGTCTGACGATTGAAGCGTCGGCCGCCGCAGCGCGTGCAAGTCACAAACAGGTCGCTCAAAAAATTCATTTCGATACGTTCGACGCCATGTCCCTTGCAGAGTTCACAGCGTCCAGCGGCAGAGTTGAAGCTGAATCGGCTGGATGTGAAGCCCAACGTTTTGGCTTGCCGGGTGGCTGCAAAGACCTTGCGGATTTCGTCCAGCACTCCGGAGTAGGTCGCAGGGCAACTTCGTGCATTGCGGCCAATCGGTGCTTGGTCAATCAGAATCAACTTGTCAATCTTGTCCGCCCCAACCAATTTCTTGTGAGGCCCGGCCTTGGGGGCAACCAGTTCCAGTTTATGTGCCAATGCTGGGTACAACGTATCGTTTACCAGCGAGCTTTTTCCACTTCCAGAGACTCCCGTGACACCGACCAGACAACCGAGCGGAAATGACGCTTTGACGTTTTGTAGATTGTTGGTCGTGACGCCGTGAATCGTCAGCTTGCCACGCGATTTTCGACGCTGCCGCGACGTGCCGACCGAGGTTTCGCCAGACAGGTACTTTCCAGTCAAGCTATTTTTATCTGCAACAACATGCTCGGGCGTGCCTTGGCTAACCACGTGACCGCCATCACTGCCAGCGCCGGGGCCGACGTCGATCAGACAGTCCGCGGCCATCATCGTCGCCGCATCGTGTTCGACAACGACGACAGTGTTGCCTGCTATTTGCAAATCACGAATGCAGTTCAGCAGTTGATGGTGGTCAGCGGGATGGAGCCCAATCGACGGTTCATCCAAGATATAGCAAACGCCGACCAGGCCGCTGCCGATGCTGCACGCAAGCCGAACTCGTTGAAGCTCGCCGCCGCTGAGCGAGGCCGATGGTCGATCAAGCGACAAATACTGTACGCCGACCTTGCGCAGAAAACTAAGACGCTGCAAAACGTCTCGCGTGATCGGCGCCGCAACCAGAGACTTGAGCTGGCTCAGGCTTTTGCCCAACGTGTGAAACCACTCATGGGTTCGGTCGATCGGCATGGCAATCAGTTGATCAATCGACAGTCCGTTGATCTTGACCGCGAGTGCTTCGGGGCGAAGACGTCCGCCACCGCAACTGCCGCACGACTCTCGATCGTTTTTTTCACCCACAACGCCCAGGCCTTCGCAATCCGGGCAGGCGCCGTAGGGACTATTGAAGCTAAACGTCCGAGGCTCAATTTCCTCGAAGCTCGTGCCGCAATCGCTGCATGCCATTGCCGTATTGTAGATCGCTTCGTGTGGCGGCGATTCAGCTGGCAACAATGTCGACACCAGTCCTTTGCCCAGCCGCAGCGCCAACGCGACGGACTGTGCGAGACGCGATTCGATGCCTTCGCGTATCACCAGGCGATCCACGACCGCTTCGATCGTATGGTTCTGCCGCGGCGCCAGCGCTGGGATTTCTTCGATCAAGTACATTTCGCCATCGACACGCGCGCGAATCAAACCTGCAGCTTGGATGGATTCGATTATGTCACGATGGGCACCGCGACGTCCGCGAACCATCGGCGCCATCAACACCGTCTTGGTTCCGTCGGGCAGGGCTGCGAGGTGTTCACAAATCGCATCGGCGGACTGCTGGGAAATCGTGCTTCCACATTTCACACAGTGGGGCGTGCCGACTCTGGCGTACAGCAGTCGCAGATAGTCATAGATTTCTGAGATCGTTGCAACGGTACTGCGGGCGCTGGTGGAGCCCGGTTTTTGATCAATCGCAATCGTCGGCGCCAACCCATCGATCGATTCGACATCGGGTCGCGGGATCTGATCCAGGAACTGTCTTGCGTACGCAGAAAGGCTATCGATGTACTGTCGCTGACCTTCTGCAAACAAAGTGTCGAACGCCAGAGAACTCTTTCCGCTGCCAGAAACGCCGGTAATCACTGTCAGAGCATCGCGGGGGATATCGACATCGATTCCTTGCAAATTATTAACGTTGGCCCGGCGAATTCGAATCGCCCCGGCATCGACTGCGGTTCGTTGCCGATTCGCAGCGGGCGGGCGTTTGCGTTTGGAGTCGCGTTTGGCGTCTGAGGATGGCAAGGTCAAAAACCAACTTGCTGTGGGAGAATTGCACTGTGAAAGGTAAAATCTTGTGCTGAGTCTTAAAAGGGTGCTATGGTCCGAATGAAACGAGAACGTTTTGAGGATTTGCCAGATCCCACGTTATTATCTTGGCAAAGCCTAACAGCAAAGCGGATCCGCACCTGCCCCCAACGCAATGCAACTGAATTGACAGCTCTTTCTGATCTTATGATTAACCCTCGTCAAACTCAGGATCGCGAGCACCTGATGTTGGCGTCCTATGCGATGCACAGTTGTGATACGAAAGGGCGCTTGTTCCCTGAAACGCAACATTCTTATCGCGGTCCATTCGCTCGAGATCGCGACCGGATTTTACACAGCAGTGCGTTTCGTCGTTTGGCTGGCAAGATGCAAGTCTTCACGGGCGAAATGGGAATTTATCATCGAACACGTTTAACGCACACCATTGAAGTCGCGTCCGTTGCCCGCACGATGGCTCGAACGCTGCGATTGAACGAAGATTTGACAGAAGCGTTGGCATTGATGCACGACATCGGGCACCCACCGTATGGCCATTGCGGGGAAGATGCGTTGGACGATTGTATGCGGGACGTTGGTGGTTTTTCGCACAACGGATTCGCGCTGGTGATCGTCCAAGAGCTTGAGCAGCGGTACAGCGATTTTCCAGGATTGAATTTGTCGGTGGAAACGCTGGGCGGGCAAGACGATCGAGCGCACAAGGCCGAAGCGGCTCGGGGCCGAGCACCTTTGTTGGAAGTTCAGCTGGTGGACCTTGCGGATTCGATTGCCTACGACGCGCACGATGTCGACGACGCTTTGCAGATGGGGTTGTTGACGATCAACGAGCTTTCGGAGCTGGCAATTATCAAGCGTGCGCTTCACTCGGTTCGCAGCCAGTTTGGTCAGCTACCAAGTACACAGCTTCGCCAAAGCCTTGTGCACGAACTGATCGATCTTCAAGTGAGCGATTTGCTGGGTGAGGCTGTCGTGGTGCTGGAAGGGCTGGAGGGTCTGACGCTGGATGAAGTGTGTGAGTCTGGTGTGCGGTTAAAACATAGCCAGGAATTGTCATTACAACGCGCTGAACTGGAGTCTTTTCTGTTCCAGGCTGTCTATCGACATCGGCGTCTGATTCCGGTCCGCGATGCTGCGTCGGCCCGATTGCACGAACTTTTTCAGTTGCTGCAGCAGAACCCTGCAAGGCTGCCATTGCGGTTCCGGCGTCGTGTGGAAACAAAGGGAATCCAGTTGGCGATCGGAGAATACTTGGCTGGCATGACGGACGCATTTTGTGACGCACAGTGGGGGCACGCCACGAAATCAAGCTCCGGACCACTTGCTGATTGGTAAATCAACGAGTGAAAGGGTAGCCATTCGTATTGATTGATTTGCCGCAGAGATGGTGGCTTTCAAAGTGGCCGTCGATCTCCGAGCGACGCAGCCCGACCGAACAGGCAGCCAATTGTATTGATTGGGATCGTACAGGAATGCCGGCCAATGGCCTGATCGAACTTGCGATCCGAATTCTTAACAACTGGGCGACACAAAGTCGGGCTACATCTCTGGGGAC
>CAYNNP010000282.1:0-7569 GCA_964398215.1 uncultured Pirellulaceae bacterium
ATTGCAGCACCTCTCGTTTTTAGCGTTGCGATACAGCGTGTGAATAAATCACTCTTCCACTGGGAGAGCCCGACCCTCCCGCTGCGCAGGAGGGTAAACAAAACATCGCAATATCAAAACCTAACACGCAGGACTACTTTTGTCGGGCGCATCAGAAATGCCCAACTACTGGGCTAACTAAAATGGCAAGTGGTTCTTACCGCAGTGTTCTGCCAATTCGAAGGGTGGCTCCGATCGCGGTTGTCAGTAGCAGGATGGTGGCCGCGATGGCTTGCGCGGATCCGATTCCCATCGCACCGGCGACTTGGCCCCAAATCATTGACCCGACCGCCATCGAAAATGCGATCGCGGTTAAGTAACATGACATGCCTCGCGCTCGCATGCGTCTTGGTAGTTGGATTTGAATCGATGCGTTCAAAGTTGTCAGCGTCATCATCCAGCATCCGCCCATCAGCAGCGTTGTACAGCTCACGATCAGACGCGACTCGAACAAACTGCTAGTTAGAAACCCAGTTGCAAATAGAAGCATCGCGCCGGTGAATGTTTTGCCAGCACCCCATTTGCTTTTGAAATTGGGCAGCAAACTCGCAGCGATCACGGCGCCGATGCCAAACAAACCCGTTAACAGTCCTAGACCGCTTGGGCCCCACTGCAATCTGACTTTTACCACCAGTGGCAGTAACGCCCAAAATGCACTGGCCGGTATGACAAACAAAATCACTCCGATCAAAACGCGCCGAATCGATTGCTTGCGATAGACGTATCGAACGCCTTGCACCATCGAAACCCAGAACGACAAACCTCTTGGTGACTCGCTACTTTCCCGCCGCCATCGAAATAGCACCAGCAGCACACCCGCAAACGAAACGGCGTTGATCGCAAATGCGATCCAGACCCCGGTAAGTCCGATTAGATAGCCGCCGATGGCAGGTCCGATTGCTCGTGCCAAATTGAAGCTCACGCTGCCCAATGCAACGGCTTGGGGAAGTTGTTCTCGTGGCACAAGTTCTGGAATGGCGGCTTGCCAAGTCGGAACGTGTACAACCAGGCTTAGCCCCATCGCAAAGGTCAGCAACAGCAGCAGCGATGGCGTGATACGCTCGGTATGAGTCAAGAATGCCAGCGTGGTTGCACAGCTCAGCAGCGTTAGCTGAGTCAATATCAGCAATTTTCGGCGGTCAAACCGATCAGCCAATACTCCCGCTGGGATCGCCAGGATTGTGACCGGTATCGTCATGGCAGTACGAACCGCAGCAACCTTTTCTGGCGTTCCGTCCAGTTCACTCATCAGCCATCCAGCCCCGATGTCATGAACCCATGTGCCCAGATTGGACATCAGTGAAGCGATCCAGAAGGCTCGAAACATTGACGTTTTTAGCGGGGCCCAGGCGGATTGATCGGTGTGTCTTTCAGGCAAAGTTAACTTTCGGAGTTGATATTGGTCGCAAAATCAGACTGTTCGGCAAAATTGGCTGCCGGAAAATAGAGCGTGACCTAGGTTTCAAACAGCCGCGTAGTGTACTTTCATCCGTCTTGTTGCCCAGAACGAATCCCATGATTCAAGTCGAACATCTGTCTAAGTTGTACGAAGATTACTTAGCCGTTGACGAGATCAGCTTTGAGCTGCATGACGGGTGGATTTGTGGACTGGTTGGCCCCAATGGAGCCGGCAAAACAACGACGATGCGTTGTCTGGCGGGGTTATTGCCAGCGACGACGGGCAAATTACGCGTCGCCGGTTGTGACCTGTCGCGTGAATTGATCGATCTGAAAAGAAAGCTTGCTTACGTTCCCGATGACCCACCATTGTTCGACGATTTGACGGTCGGGCAACACATGGATTTTGTCGGGCGGATCTACAACGTCGCCGATCATATCGAAAAGTCCAAAGAATTGTTGGAACACTTCGAACTCACTGACAAGATACATGCGGGTGCGACAACGCTGTCGCGAGGCATGCGACAAAAACTGGCAATCTGCTGTGCGTACTTGTACGACCCGCAAGTTCTGTTGTTGGACGAACCACTCACGGGATTGGACCCGCCAGGCATTCGCAAACTATTGAACTCGGTTGTGCAGCGAGCCGCGATGGGAACCACAGTCATTATCAGTAGTCATTTGCTGGCGATGATCGAAGAGGTATGCACTCATTTGATGGTTATGAAACAAGGGCGACTGCAGTACTTTGGAGCGGCTGATGATTTGCGAGCCAAATTCCCAGCAGCAAAGACACTGGAAGAAGCATTCTTTGCCGCAACGTGCGGTCAATCCAGTGACGAGCTTGAATCGAACATGCCTTTGATCCCCGCAACGATTCCGATCCATTCGTTGGATGGAGTCAACGCATGAAGTCGGAATTGGCAAGCCTGGATTCGCCGATCGTGTTCAAGCACTTGTTTGACTTGACGGTCGCCCGGGCCAAGTTTCGAGGCAAACGTTTGATTCAGCGTTTGCGATCACCGCGAAGAATGTTGGCGACACTGTTCGCCGTCATATTCTTTGGCGGTTACGTGATGAATGCTATTTTCATTTTGTCAGCGAGGGACGCTGCCGATCCACAGCGATTGAGCTATTGGCTTTCCGGCGGGATGGTGATTTACATTCTGTATCACATCGTCCGCTGTGCATGGACGAGCAAGGTTGCTGACTTACAACTTACTGACGCGGAACAGAATCTGCTGGGCGGTGCGCCCATTCCCAGGTCCGCGCTTGCGATCTACCACATCAACAACGTTCTGATGACGTCGGCGATCAAGACGTTTTTGTTGGTGATGGTGATCATCTTTGACGTGCCACGAACGGAATTCTTGGTGCTGGGAGTCTTTTCATCGATAATCCTGTTGGAAACATTGCGGTTGGCGATCGATCGATGGTCAGCAGGTCTTAGCGACTTTGCGAAAACGCAAATGAAGTTTGGCATCACGGCAATTGTGGGTGCGTTGGCATTTCAAGTATTCGCGCGGCTTGCGGAATCAACGCCGCTGGGATCACCGATGATGGCGTACATCAAAAACGGATTTTCGGCGATCGGTGATACGGCGTCGTGTTCTGTGATTCAGTACTTGGCGATTCCTTGGCATTGTCCGTCGCAACTTTCGATTGCAGAGAGTTATTCGGTGACGTCTTTCTACTATCTGTCGATCACGCTGGTTTCGATTCCGCTGGCAATCTTTGCATTCTTGAAAGCTGATCAGTGGGCCTCCGGTTGCCGGTTGTCGCGAGAGAAAGCACGATTTGAGGCGGGCAAGTTTAGCCGTAGCGGTCCTGAGCAAGCTCCCGGCGATCGTGCATTGTGCGCAGAAGCTAGCCTGTCTGATCGGTTGTTTGGTTGGATGCCACACGAAGTCGCGGCGTTGATATCCCGCCAAGCGGTCAGCATTCGGCGCTATCGAATGAATATCCTGTTCAGTTTTCTGATACCGTTAGTGCTTTGTTTGTCACCACTGCTGACAGGCAGGGCAAACATGCAATGGTTCTTTGTGATCGGCGGAGTCGCGCTTTGCACGATTTTGCTCGCGCCGCCAGCACTGAAATTGGATTTCCGACGAGACCTGCGGCGGATTTTGTTGCTGCGTGGTATGCCAATCAAACCTCTTTCGATGGTGATCGGGCAGCTTGCACTTCCCATTCTTATCACGCTTTGTTTTCAGTGGGTGACATTGCTTGTAGCAGCCTTGGTGATTCAGACCTCGTTTCTAGAGCTATTGCTGTGGACGGGTTTGATGAATGCGTTGGCGGTGTTCGCCTTTGCGATGGAAAACGCATTGTTCTTGGCGTATCCGCATCACGAACACAGCGAAGGCATCGCAATGTTGGTCCGAGCCAAGTTGACATTTTTGGGCAAAGGCGCGGTGATTGGATTGTCGACGGCAATGCTGTTCGCGTGGGCCATCGCTTGCAAGTCGCTGTTCAGTGGCGTTTGGATTGTTGTCATGCTGATCGTCGGTTCCTTGGCAGCTGCCTGGACGATTGCCTTGATTGCAATTGCGGCCACCGCTTGGTGTTGGAAAAGATTCGACTTGGCGTACGACGTTCCACCGCAATAGTCAGCAGAACACAATTGCGAGTGACAAAGACGGAAATCAACCGATGATGGATGTGTTTGAGTTGTCGTAGGATTCTTTCAGGGCAGTCGATCGACTAGACTGACGACCTAGGAGAACTATGCATGTTTGAATTTGCTCGAGGACCGTTTCCAACGACACGTATGCGCCGCTCGCGTCGATACGGTTGGTCACGTCGGTTGACTTGCGAGTCCACGTTGACTGTGAACGATTTGATTTGGCCCATTTTTGTTTTTGATGGACAAGGCAGCCAGGACGTCACGAGCTTGCCTGGGGTTCAGAGACTGGGAACCGATCGGGTCAAGGCAGCGGCGGTACAAGCCTGTGAGCTGGGGATTCCCGCGATCGCTGTTTTTCCGGCAACGGAACCGGATCTGAAGACCGAGGATGCGCGCGAGGCGATCAACCCTAAGAATCTCGTTTGCAGAACCGTCGAAGCCATCAAATCCGAAGTCGGTGATCGCTTGGGGATTATCTGTGACGTGGCCTTGGATCCGTACAGCAGTCACGGACAAGATGGTTTGGTGATTGACGGTGACGTTGCCAATGACCAGACGATCGAGGTGCTGTGTCAACAAGCCGTTGTGCAGGCGCAGGCTGGTTGCGACGTGATTGCACCAAGCGACATGATGGATGGCCGCATCGGCGAGATTCGAAAGGCACTGGATTCACATCAATTCCAAGACGTCCAAATCATGTCATACGCGGCTAAATACGCGAGTGCGTTTTACGGTCCGTTCCGTGATGCGGTTGGTTCCGCGTCGAATCTGGGCAAGTCGGGAAAACAGACTTATCAACAATCGCCTGCGCAGACGGACGAGGCTCTTCATGAGGTCGCACTTGATTTACAAGAAGGCGCCGATAGCGTGATGGTCAAACCGGGCATGCCCTACTTGGACGTTTTGCAACGCGTCAAATCAACTTTCGGAGTTCCGACGTTTGTCTATCAAGTCAGCGGCGAGTACGCGATGTTGTCTGCTGCTGCGCAAAACGGATGGCTTGATCGACGATCGACAATTATGGAGAGTTTGTTGGCGTTCAAGCGGGCGGGTGCTGATGGCGTGTTGACCTATTTTGCGCCCGAAGTTGCTAAGTGGTTGAATGACGCCGATGCTACTTGTTTCAACCAAAATGGCGGCTGGTAAACGAGCGAAGGGAGTTTGAAATGGAAGTGGGAAACGAATCCCTGGAAGCAGAAACCAGCAGCCGGTTTGACTGGCATTGGCAGGAGACTGAGATCGCTGGGAAGACTTGGCAGCTTGCGATTGCCAGTGACCCTGACGGCATGTTGATCGATGCATGCAAGCGGCAAGACGCAGGTGAGCTGGGCGTGATTGATCCGTTTTGGGCTGCAACCTGGCGCGCCGCTGCGGGCTTGGATCGATTCATGACGCGAATGGATTTGAATGGTGTTGATGTGCTGGAACTGGGGTGCGGGACGGGACACGCTGGGATCGCTGCGGCGCTGCAAGGCGCGAATGTCACGTTGACCGACGGAGTCACGGATCCTTTGCTGTTGGTCCGGATGAGTACCAAGACACTGCGCGATCAATGCACAGTCCAACAACTGAGATTTGGAGTCGATCAAATTTCAGACAAACGATTCCCAGTGATTCTTGGCAGCGATGTCACCTATCTACGGACGCTTTGGCCTGAATTAGACGTTTGTTTACGGCAGCATCTGGCGGTCGGCGGAAGCGTTTATCTAAGTGATCCTTTTCGCATTATCGCCAACGAATTTCGTGAGTGGATTGGAAACCATGGCTGGCAATACACTGAACACAAGATCGAGATGACCGACGAGGCGGAGCACCCCATCCGAATCATGGAATTGCAACCGGAATCGATCACAGAATGACGTTTAAATGCCGATTTGCAGTCCATGGTACAATGACTGTTTGGGGACGCGTAGCGGAAGTCGTCAACGGCTTATTGAATTTACGCCAACGTCGCTAGCCGCGGACCTTGTAGTGATAACGCAATCCTTCGAGGCCCGTGGCTAGCGCCAGCGGCTCACAAAAACATCAGTCAAGGTCAGCTACCGCTGGCAGCATCACAAAGTGATATCAAGAGCAAAGGGTCTATGAAACAATCCACGACAGCAATCAGCACAACGTGGCTAGCTATAAGTTTGTTATGTCTGACGAACATTGTGTCGGCAGAAGATTCATGGACGCAGCTCCGAGGGGATAACCAAGGCCATGCGTCAGCAGAGATCAAGCTGGTGTCTGAATGGTCCGAAACCAACAACGTCGTTTGGAAAACAGATATTCCAGGGGCAGGGTGGTCGTCGCCGGTGATTCTCGGCAATGAGGCATGGCTGACAACCTGTGTTGAGAAGGACAGATCGCTTCGAGCCATTTGTATAGAAAAAGATTCAGGTAAGGTCCGCGTTGATGTGGAAGTTTTCAGGCCAAAAAAACTGGTTGAAAAACATGCTCGCAACAGTCACGCGACTCCAACTCCAGTCATCGACGACAATTCGGTTTATGTTCATTTTGGTTCTTACGGTACCGCAGCGCTGGATCGCAAGACTGGTGAAATCAAATGGAAAAACCAGGAGACCGTTATTGACCATCAGTGGGGACCTGGTAGCTCGCCAGTACTGGTTGACGACTTATTGGTATTCAATTGCGATGGCAGAGATGTTCGCTACGTCATTGCATTGAACAAGCAGACTGGTAAACGTGCTTGGAAAACTGACCGAACGGTCAAAATCACGAAAGGTCCATTTTTTGAAAAGTCGTTTTCTACTCCCGCGGTCACAACTCTCAATGGACAGCGCGTGCTTCTAACTTCCGGCGCCAACCAGTTCAGTTCTTTGGTACCCACCAGTGGCAAAGAGAACTGGAGCCAGGAATTTTTCGGATACGCTGGTGTTGCGGCTCCGATTGTCGCCAATGGACTCGCCTTTGTAGCAAGCGGTTACGGGGATGTTAGCCTGATGGCTGTCCAACTGGACAAATCCAAGGACCACAAACCTGGGGAGCTCGTTTGGACGATCAAAAAAAACGTGCCCATCATACCGACGCCCATTGTGTTAGGTTCCGAGCTGTATATGGTCAGCGACAACGGAATTTTATCCTGTGTGGATTCGGCTACAGGAGAATATCTCTGGAGACAACGACTTAAAGAGGGCTACGCCGCTTCGTTAACCTACGGTGATAACAAATTGTTTCTTCCAAACAACAAAGGCGTGGTGACCGTGGTTTCACCATCCCGAGAAAAATGCCAAATCATTGCTACGAATCGTCTTGATGGAAATATACAGGCGACGCCGGCGCTGGTTGACGACTCACTTTTTGTCCGCACTCAAAGCAGTCTTTACCGTATCGGATTACAGGACTGAACAATAACCAAGTGCAGCCGTGACCATCGACCATAAATCGACCGACCCGATCCCTCTAAAGCATTACTTTAAGGAGACTCCTTCAACGATAAGGGTGTCTTTTGCTGTATGAGTATGACTATGAAAAAAATCTCCTTTTCACATCCAAAGATGATC
>CAYNNP010000283.1:0-7537 GCA_964398215.1 uncultured Pirellulaceae bacterium
GCACCGCTGCAAAGCAGATTGTTGCTTTGCATTTTGGTAACCCGACGCGTGAGCGAGGGACAACGTTCTTGACTCGGTCCCTCGCTGACGCTTCGGGTTACCAAAAAACCAATACGTGCCGGAACAGCGCAAACGCCTCCATTGTGTCGCAGAGATCACACTATCAACGACGTCTCTACTCGCGTCCGAAGTTCCGGCAATTGCAGCGTTTGCTCGGTCCGGCCTACCCGAAGTGTTACCCTTTGGCCGGTTCCTTGGCGGGTGATGGCTCCGGTGCGCTGATGATTTGTGTTTCCGTGCCGTCTGGATCGCGCAATTTGGCCGAAATGATTTTGTTCTCTTTAAAGTCGTACTCGATCACCAACTCGGCGTCTTTCGCTTGGCCCTGAATATCGAACACAAAGGTATCGGAGGCTTCGTCTTTGAGTGTCTTGAATAGCCGAAAGTTGACTTCTTTGATTTCGCCGATGCTGGCTTCAAGCTTCGCATTGTCGGTCAATTGATCTTTCACGCGGGTCGCCACCGAATTGCCAGTGACCAATAATTGCCCCAAAACGCCACCCATTCCGCATGTCAGTAGCCCCAAAAAACCGAGCAACATCATCACAACCAATCGGCGCGAACATCCACTGGCTTGGCCAATTTCGTGTTCATCCGAATCGTCGAACGTTGCTGGGTAGGATTCAGGTTGCTCAGATCTCATGTACCCAATCTACCGCTCAGAAGAACTCACACCAGATACTTGCTGCAAACAATGAACGAGACTTCTATCAATCCAAGGCCCACAAACCAGATTACCAAGGATCCCAGCACCCTGGCTCTGTCATGCCAGTTCTTGTCCAGTTGAACCACGAATACGACTCCCGCCAGCACGATTCCAATCACGGAAATTCCCCCAATGCCAATGGCCCCAACGATGAAATAGTTGCCGAACAACAGACCGCTCAGATTGTTTGTGCCAGCCAACAACCCAATCGTGATAAAGAACGTGGCAACCGTTTGTCGTGACACGTTTGGCATCAACAAGATCAATGACGGCTTGCTGAGCAAGTACAAGGGAATCCAAAGAATCGAATGTTCGATCAATGGCGCAAGCACTTCATTGGCTTCATAACCAGCGCGTTTGACGATGAATGTAACCGTGGTCACAACATCTAGCAGCGTGGCCATGATTGCGGCCACGCTGGTCCAGTCCAGTCGCCATTCGACCAACCGCTGGTTTTGCTCGTCGCTGAACGGCACCACTGGTAACTACTTTTTCTTTGGCTTCTTTTTCGCGGCCGGTTTGTCGATCGGAATCAATGGAAAGACATCGGAAGGCGTGCGAACTTCGCTCATTTTTTTGGCCAATCGCTTAACGACTTCAGGGTGCTGAGCCGCAACGTCGTTCTTTTCACCGATGTCTTTTGCGATATTGTAAAGTTCAATCTCCATGTTGCCTTTAGTCATGTTTTGGCGAACGGCTTTCCAATCGCCAACACGAATCGTTTGTTGACCACCATAGCTTGGGAATTCGCGATAAAGGTATTCGCGCGGTTGCTGCGAATCGCCTTTCAAGGTTGGCAATATCGAAATCCCGTTGACTTCCGCGGGAACCGTTTCGGCAGCACCAATCGCGTCCATCAAAGTCGGCATCCAGTCTTCAAATCCACTGACGTGATCGCTCTGGCTACCTGGTTTGACTTTGCCTGGCCATCGAACAAGCGTCGGTACACGCACACCGCCTTCGTACAACGATCCCTTCAAGCCGCGCAGTTCGCCAACACTCTTAAAGAACGTGTAGTCGACTTCTTGGCCCAAGTGCGTCGTGCCGTTATCGCTGCTGAACACGACGAGTGTATTGTCAGCGAGCCCAAGCTCATCAATTAGCTTCAGTAGATTGCCGATGTAACGATCCATCCGTGTGATCATGGCCGCATAAGCTGCACGTGGTGTGAAGTGCGGCGTGTACCCAAAGCCTTTGCCGCGTGTGAACGGAGGGTCTTTCCATCCCAGGTCATGGTACGGTTTGAGTTCTTCGTCAGGCACATGCAAGGCGACATGGGGAATCACCGTTGGGTAGTACAAAAAGAACGGCTTGTCTTTGTTGTCACGAACAAACTGCAGCGCGGCCGCGTTGATGCGGTCGGGCGCGTAGTCGGTACCTTTGAATTTGTTGTAGCTATCAGGGTCTGATTCGTCGGCTCCCTGATCAAGGCTATCGTGACCGAGGACTGGCGGATTGTTCTTCAATTCAATGTGCTTGTCATCATCCCACAGATACGACGGATAATAGCTGTGTGCATGCGCCTGGCAGTTGTAACCAAAAAAGCGGTTGACACCTTGGTTGAGTGGTCGGCCACTGGATTCCGGTCCACCCAATCCCCATTTACCAAACGCGCCGGTCACGTATCCCTGTTTTTGAAACAACTCAGCAAGCGTGATTTCGTCATCTGGAATCGGCTGCTGGCCTTCCGGAGGCGTCGATTTATTCGAACGTACGTACGCTTGACCTGGGTGCTTGCCAGTCAACAGTACACACCGCGAGGGAGCGCAGACGGCGTTACCACAGTAGTGCTGGGTCAGCCGCATGCCCTGCTTGGCAAGTGCGTCCAAGTTCGGCGTTTTGATTTTTTCCTGGCCAAAGCTGCCAAGTTCTCGATAGCCAAGATCATCGGCAAGAATAAAAATCACGTTCGTCTGAGACTCAGCAAATGAATTAGCTGCGCACAATGCAATGGCGGCGAAAGTACATGCGAGCTTGTAGCGAAGTACGGTGAGCATGGTGAATTTCGAGTTGGAGGTAGGAACGGGCTCATCACCGACTATTGTAAACCAGTTCAATGGACGACGTGGGCTCGCTTGTGCCGTAAAGTATGCGGCGGGACAAAACTCGCAGAGAATCATGTACTTGGTATAAACTGATCCGCTCGTCATCTGAAATCGGCTCAATTGGAGATACAGCTTGTCTCGATCCATCGCGACCACGCTTCTGTTTGTCGCAGTCATCGGCCTTGGGGTCACGCGGCTGCACGCTCAGCAGAAACCAACGCTCACAAACCAATTGATCGCCGAAGGCACGGCAAGTCTTGCCAAAGCGGCGCGAGAAAAAGGCGATGCTGTTCGTGGGGCGATTCTGTTCTCACAAAAGAAGTTCGCCTGCGTCAGCTGCCACGCCCAAGGCGCCAGTGACTTGCTCGGACCAGATCTTACCGAACCTCGCAAAGACTTGAGCGATGAGTACTTTGTCGAATCAATCCTCCAACCCTCCAAAGTGATCAAGAAAGGTTTTGAATCGACCAAGATCCTGACCAACTCTGGCGATGTAATCAGTGGCCGAACGATCAAACAAGACGATGGCCAAATCGTCCTCCGCCAGAATGATGAGTCTAAAAAACTGATTCGGATCGCAAGCGCCAATATCGAGTCGATGAAGCCGAACGAAAAATCGGCCATGCCAGATGGCTTGGTTGACCAGCTTGCAAATCGTCAACAGTTTTTAGACTTGGTGAAATACACCATCGATATCGCTGGCAGTGGCGGGCAACCCAGAGTCACCAAGACCACCGCTGTTGTTGACCAACGGATTCATGGCCTTGCACTGCTGGATCAACACGCGTGCATGAATTGCCACCGGAGCGATTCCGTTTCCGCAGCGCCAACCAAAACGGCTCCAGATCTTTCCGCCGCAACCGCCAGAATCCAATCCGGTTACTTGCTGAAATTCATGCGTGATCCACACAAGGTCAAACCCGGCACGTCGATGCCAAACGTGATGGGTTCGCTGTCGGCAGATGAACAAAATCGAGCTGCGAATTCGATTGCCGCTTATTTGAATTCACTGTCTGACGAAAAATTTCAACGTCAAGCGATCGACAAACAGTCGGCAGCAAAAGGCAACGGGCTCTTTCATTCACTGGGCTGTGTTGCCTGTCACTCTCCACGCGACGATGCGGGCCGCGAGACGCTGGGTGAGGAATCGGTGGCACTGGGTGACGTGTCCCAAAAGTACAGTGTCCAGAGTTTGAGTGGCTTCCTAAAGGATCCGCATGCTGTCCGCCCGTCGGGACGAATGCCGAATATGAAATTAACTCACTGGGAATCCATCGACATTGCGAATTACCTGCTCAGCAACACCGCTGACACGCAGACAGAACCAAGTGTTGCCAACGGAACGGCAAGCGATGGCAAACGCTACTTTCGCGAACTGGGCTGTGCGTCATGCCATCAGATTTCGGGAATGGAACCAGCAACAAAATATCCATCGCTCGAAAAACTGGATCCGATGCAAGGATGCCTTTCGGCGAAAACTGGCAAGTGGCCAATGTATGACCTTGCCGATGAGGATCGAGCAGCGATGGCGACCGCGATCAAACAGTTGGGCAAACCGATGTCGGATGCCGATCATGTGAACATGACGATGCTGACGTTTCGTTGCCTGAACTGCCACCAACGCGATGGCATTGGCGGCATAACGGATCAGCGAGACCAGTATTTCCAGACACTGAACCCTAACCTGGGTCCGCAGGGCCGGATTCCTCCAACGTTGACCGGCGTTGGCGGCAAACTCAAATCAAAATGGCTGCGACAAGTCCTCGTTAGTGGGCGTGCTATCAGGCCATACATTCAAACCCGAATGCCCCAGTACGGTGCAAACAACATCCAGCACTTGGTGCCGCTACTTGAACAAGTTGATCAAGAACCCGAAGCGGCGCCGGAATTCAATCATGGCCGCGAAGAACTAAAAGAACTGCGAAAGACGGCCACGGATCTTGTTGGCAATCAGGGGCTGAACTGCATCGCCTGTCATACGTTCCAGCAAAAGCTCTCGCCAACGATGCCCGCGGTTGACCTGACCGAGATGGCCGAGCGGCTTCATAAAGACTGGTTCTTTCGATACATGCGTGCTCCCCAAGCCGTCAGTCCAGGAACCGTCATGCCGTCATTCTGGCCTGGCGGCAAAGCGATTCGTGAGGCCGTGCTGGATGGAAACTCGGATCGTCAGATCGATGCGATTTGGCAGTACTTGCAGGACGGTCGCCAAGCACGTCAACCGCGCGGGTTGAATATCGAACCGATCGAATTGCTGGCCACATCTGACAAGGCGGTGATGCTGCGACGCAGCTACCAGGGCATCGGTAAACGCGGCATCGGTGTCGGGTACCCAGGCAACGTGAATCTGGCCTTTGATGCCGAACAACTTCGACTCGCGATGCTCTGGCATGGCAAGTTCGCTGACCCCGGCGGCGTTTGGCGCAGCCAGGGCCACGGAACAGTTCGTCCGCTCGCGCGTAACATCATTCGTTTCGGCAAAGGTCCTGACTTGGATGATGCCACCGCGCCATGGGTACCCGTTGACCCCAAGCAAGTGCTTGAACAAGGGCCGGTAGTGAGTGCCAGATTTGATCGACCACCGAACCATCGATTCAAGGGCTACTTTTTTGATGACGCGGAACGACCCACGTTCATGTACGAATACCAGGGCGTCACGGTCAACGATTACTTCTTGGATCAAACGACCGCGGATTCCCAGCAACCAAGTCTCCAGCGACAGGTGACTTTTCAAACCACAACGCCCCGGCCCGGATTGAACTTCCGGGTCGGATCGGCTGCAAAAATCACTAAACTTGACGACGGTACTTATCGGCTTGGCGATTCGCTGCGAGTCAAATTCGCTGATTCTGTGAACGCGAAAATCACTGTCGGCCAGACCGAACAATCGTTGATCGTTCCGCTGGATTTAAAAAGCGGTCAAACCAAACTTGTCTTTCAGTACATCTGGGAAAGGATTTAGGAATGCTACGAATCATCACAGTCCTCCAGTGCTTGGCGTTTTCGATTACGTTTTGCATGCCCACGGCGAATGCAGAAACGCTGGGTGAATACTGGAATACGGCCGAACAAGAAAACAAGTACTACAAAATCGTCGAGATCTCATTTCCAAAAGAGATGGCGGTCGAAGCTGGCAGTTTTGAGCTTTTGCCAAACAACCGCCTAGCGATCGGAACGCGGCGCGGCGAGATCCTTTTGGTCGATGGTGTTTACGACAAAAACCCACAGCCCAAAGTAACGCGTTTCGCAAGTGGCTTGGATGAACTGCTCGGCATGTCATACAAAGACGGCGCGTTCTACGTGACTCAACAAACCGAAGTCACCAAGATCACGGATGAAAACAATGATGGCCGCGCTGATCACTTTCGCACACTAAGCGATACGTGGGGATTTCGTCACTACCATGAGTTTGCTTTCGGTTCCAAACTGGATTCCGAAGGCAACATTTGGGTCGCGCTTTGTCTTTCAAAATCCTATCACTCTGACGCGGCGTTTCGCGGATGGTGTGTAAAGATCACTCCTGATGGAAAAACGATTCCCGTTTGTAGCGGTATCCGCAGCCCATGCGGCATCGGGCCCAACGAACACGGCGTGATGTTCTACGCCGAAAGCCAAGGGCCATGGAACGGATCCTGTAGTCTGAAAGTCCTGGAGCCAGGCGGATTCATGGGTCACCCAATCAGCTACAACTGGTACGACTTGGTTGACGACATGCCGACGCCGGAAGTGAAACCCAACACGCGTTCACGATTGGTCACCGAGCGAACTCGCGTAAAAGAACTCGTTCCCTACGCCGTTGTTTTTCCGTACATCAAAATGGGCCGTTCAATTTCCGGTTTTATGGTCGATCGTACCGGTGGCAAGTTCGGTCCATTTACGAATCAGATATTTGTCGGCGATTTTAGCCTGAGTGTCGTGATGCGAGCGACGACAGAAAAGGTCAATGGCGTTTGGCAGGGTGCGTGTTATCCATTTCGCGAGGGCTTGGCGACCGGTTTGCTGGCCTGCCAATTCACACCCAAAGGCGATTTGATCATTGGTGGCACGAATCGCGGTTGGCCGGTTCGCGGACCGCGCGCGTACGCTGTTCAGCGATTGGATTGGACGGGCATCGTGCCGTTCGAGATCAAAGAGATCAACGCACGACCCGATGGCTTTCAGTTGACGTTTACAAAGCCAGTTGATCCAGCAGTCGCGGCAAACCCCAAAACATATTCCATCGAAACTTACACCCACCGCTATCAAGCCGGTTATGGCAGTCCTGAAGTCGATCAAACGAACCCGACCGTTACCGCAGCAACCGTATCCAGCGACGGGCTTTCCGTTAACATCAAAGTCGATGGTTTAGTAAAGGGTCATGTGCACGATTTCAATCTCACGCCAATGCGGTCAGGGGACAGCGAAGAACTCTTGCACAAGAAAGCGTATTACACCTTGAACGAAATCCCTGCACCATAAGGCGCAGAGAAGTTGCAGTTCACCTAAGCCGCCACGTGCGCTTTCGGTTTTTGTGAGCGGCACGGCGATAGCCGCCGTTTCTGTGGCGTTCGATTTCTGCGCGAATTGGCTGCGGCTAACGCATTGTCGCTACCCAGAAAAGGCATTTCCAAAAAATCACGCCCTCGGAGGCCGGCACAACCCTAGCTGGTGGCGTGAGTTTTGCAGTTGCGTTTTTTCCGTCACCCTCCCGCTTGCGGGAGGGTCGGACGCGGTAGCGGCCGGGGAG
>CAYNNP010000284.1:0-7480 GCA_964398215.1 uncultured Pirellulaceae bacterium
GGCTATCGCCCGGCGGCTCAAAGGATTTCGGAATCATGAGTGGACCTCCTGCATGATCTCGCCGCTCAGTTCATCCAACTCGGCGCCGAGCGAAAAACACAAATTCAAACTTACGCAGCGATGAACTAATGGCGAAATGGCGAACGGAAATCGATTGAACCTTGCCAGGCTGACCACTGTCTATCATCCTGTTGAACATCGTGAGAGGGTGAGGCGATCGCTCGCTGCTTGCAGCGGGAGGAAAGTCCGGGCTCCATAGGACAGGATGGTCGATAACGTCGACCGGTCGCGAGACTAGGGAAAGTGCAACAGAGAGGATACCGCCGAACGGTTCGCTTTTTTGCGGACGCGTGGTAAGGGTGAAACGGTGCGGTAAGAGCGCACCAGCAGTCGTGGTGACTCGATTGGCTTGGTAAACCCCATCCGGAGCTAGACCAAACAGGATGCAGGCCTGGATTTCAGGCCGCGAAGTTGTTCGCTTCGTTATGACATCCGGGTAGGTTGCGATTGAGGCGACAAGCAATTGTCGTGCACAGATAAATGATCGTCAGCGATTTATCGTAACAGAACCCGGCTTACAAACCCTCTCACGATTTTTCTGTCCCACCAACATGACGCGCAAAAGCAACCTGGAGTTTTTGGCACACTGGTCCGGGTTGACTGCTTTTCCACACTCCGTTGATTTGGTTCGCAAACCATAGTCCCGTGTCTGTTCCCATCAGCAAGACTTCATCAGCGTCTTTGATCCGGGCTACAGAAATCCGCTCGCGGACCCAGCGCATGCCCTGTTTCGCCGCCAAGTCTCGAATGACCGCCTCAGAGATTCCTGGCAACACCTGCGCCGACTGTGGCGAGTAGATCACGCCATCACTAACCATGGCAACGTTCGCAACGCTTGTTTCGGTTATTGTTCCGTCATCATCGACCAACAGTCCCAACGCATTAGGGTCTGACTCGCGTGCGAATCGGTCAGCCAAAAAATAATGCAACCGACAACGAACCTTGATCGACCGTGGCCACGAAGCGTTTGGCGGTTGGACGACGTCGGTAACAACAATCGCTTGGCCCTGTTCACGTCTTGCCTTGTTCAATTCGGTGTCCAGCAAATTCAGATGAACACCAAACGTCGCTTCGCCTCCCAATTTTCCTGGAGTCGCAAACGCCGTTATTCCCACGTCGCCTTGGGATGCAACAAATGACTCGTTCCGAGCCATAAGGTCATCAAGGACTGCACCGAACGGCTCATTCAATTGAATTCCCAATTGATCCAGCGTTGCTTGCCACCTGGCCGCGTGACCGGTCACTTGAAAGATCCGTCCACCATAGGTCCGCAACCTTTCCACAGCGATGACCGCCTGGCGGAACCCAATGTCATCGATGCCCAACGCAAATTCGCCAAGCGAAATCCACTTTCCACCAAGGAACCCGATTGTTTCGGAAATTGCATTCGGGGTCGCAGGCACAATTTGCTCTAGAATTTGTTGTCGATCAGTCTCGCCATTTGGCAACCTGCGTTGCCCTTCTGAGCATCATAATAGTCAAGTTCGACGTGGCGAAGTCCAACGAATTTGGCATAGTTCTTCGAGTACACTTTGACGGTAGATCCATCTGATCTTGCTGCCACGCACTTGACGCCCACATAGCCCAATGCCTTGCTGTTTCGCATCCGTTCCAGACGCCAGTAGCGTTTCAGAACGGCATCTCTACTGTTGTAGAACAGTAATAGCGATTCCATATTCTGTGAGGACATCGCGTGGTAGCCGTTTGGTGCCAGCCAATCGGCACCCATCGCAGGCGCAACCAAACCGACTTTAACATTCGCATTGCACAGCCGTTCACCCGGCAGACATCGACCTGCTAGGCTTCCGCCCCCTAAACAATGCAGTGCTCCGGATATCACGCGACCGCCATAGCTGTAGCCAATCATCGTAACACGAGTCCCAAGCAGCAGTTGGCGTCTTATAAACCAAGCAAGGTAGAGCGATTGAGCGTTCGTGCGATCAGCTTTCTCACGAAAGTCTTTCAACAAACAACCCTCTTTGGTGCTTGGCCAGCTAAACGCAATCCAATCGATACTCGACGGGTCTCGGCAGCGTCGAATGCTTTGATAGATCCGTCGCGACCGGTCCAGCGCGACGTTGCAGCTAGCTCGGTTGCCATGAACGTAGACAACCAACTGCCGTGATGGATCAAGCTTCTGCTCAAGCTCTTCCAAAGTGAGTGGCAACATATTCCCGAATCCATCAAGCTCTGCCGCTCGCAATTCAGGGCGATCCAAATTTGCTGCGTTCACGCTGTAAGTCAGATGTCTTGAAGACAGAATCCACTGGTGATCAAGATGACTGACAGAGGGTGAAGTCGTCGCTAGCGAATCAAAGTACGGGACATCGGCAAGCAGTTCTGAGTTTGGCTGAGGCTCAAACATCACCTCATGAATATCCTGTGCCACCGCAGCGGAACATAATAACATCACGATAGTGAAAGCGACGGATATCCGGGTGGTGACAAACATGACGGTACGATGAGCTGGCAAACTTGAGGTGTTTCGTGGATTCAACAAATTGTTGCTGAAAAAAAACGATGTTGCGTTTGCACATCACTCAATACGTCCTACTTTTGTGTGGCCCACTATCGGGTCCACCGAATACGCTCACTTTGCCCGTCACGGAGACTTCGATGAAGACTCGCTTTTTGACAATCATTGCAACTTTGACAGTTTTGTCAGTCACACCAGGCTGCGGAGTACTCCGGCAGTTCTGGTTCGGTCGCGGAGCCCGTTGTGGCAACGGCGCGTTGACTCAAGGCCCACTGGCAAACCTACGTAACCGCGTTCAGCAACAAGGCCAGGTCGCGTTGCCGACCACCGGCACATGCCAACAACAACCGGTTGTGGCAGCACCCGGAACACTTGCAGGACCAAACTGTGGGTGTGCTCCTGCATACGCAGGCGCAGTATGCGGCCACGAATCAGCCTGCGGACTGGAATCTGCTTGCGGCATCGAAAGCTATGGCGGAGTCATTAACGACCCTTACCTGAACGGTGGAATCGTCAGTGGTGGAGTCGTCAATGGTGGTATCGTCGACGGCGGCATCGTCAATGGCGGAATCGTCGGCGGAGAAATCATTGGTGGCTCGATCGCACCGGGGACTGTCATTGATGGTGGCACGGTCATTGGCGGCCCCTACCCGTCTGGGACAGGCTGGACGCCTCGATACCAATCCAACAGAGTCGACACCGACGGGGCAAAGATCTTGAGCGAAGAACCGCTGCCACATGGCGCCGTTCCGCTTAATTAGGCATAACCGATCCACTCCCGTGGGGAATTCGACGACTTTTCATGCGACGGACAGTGGATCGTTTACTATAGATGAGAGTGAGTGAGCGACGGTCGAAGCAGTTCGGTTACCTGACCTGCTTCGACCGTTCGGTTCTCACCTTTGCCCGTTCTGCCCTGACAAGCTCGCTGTTCCAATCACGGTTGCATTGCACAATGTCTCGTACAAAAATCGATCGACGCGTAGTTCTAAAGTCCATCTTGACCTCCGCTGCGGTCACCGCAGGCACTTTGACTGCGTTTGCCGACGAACCACAGCAAACGGTTGTTAGCCGCTTGAAATTTGATTCGCCCCAAATGCAAACTTGGAAAGTAGGGCTAATCCTCAAGACGCCGGTCAACTGCACGAATGTACTGGCAACATTCCCGGTCCCCGTTTCTTGGCCGGAACAAAAAGTCACTTTAAAGAGCAAGAACATTGACCCGCTCGTCACTCGCTGGCAATTCCGCGATGTCGCTTCGAATGGAAAACAGGTCGTGCTGGGAATGAATGCTGTTCCAGCCGGTTCAACGGTTCAATGCACAATGGAGTTTGAGATCGAAAGATCAAGGATTCTGCCGCTAGAGAAAACTGACGATCTGGTTATCCCCAAACGAATCGACCGATCGCTGCGTTTGTACATCGGAAACAGCCCTTATATCGATACCAGCAACAGTCGAATCAAAAAGGCTTGGAAAGAAATCGCGGCAATGGATGCCGACAATGATTGGCAGCGTGTCGAACAGATTTACGACTATGTTCGCGCAAAAGTTCAGTACGTCGAAGGATCCATCAAGAACGCGTCGGTGGCACTTCGTGAAGGCAAAGGCGACTGCGAAGAAATGACCAGCCTGTTTGTTGCACTCTGCCGCAACGCGCGTGTTCCCGCCAGGATCGTGTGGGTACCCGATCATTGCTACCCAGAATTCTATCTCGAAGACGCTGATGGGAATGGACACTGGATCCCGTGCCAAGCCGCTGGGACTCGGCAATTCGGACGCATGGATGAATACCGTCCCGTGCTACAAAAAGGCGACCGATTCAAGGTTCCTGAAAAACGAACGCCCATCCGATACATCAGCGAATTCTTCAAATGTGATCGCAAGGGCAAACGGAATCCGGACCCGATGTTCATTCGAGAGCGAATCGAACAGTAGCCCCCCGTCCAACGGATATCTCAGCAGCGAATAATGATTCAAGCCGATCTTGGATCACGCGTCGTTATCAACATCCATCGATTTGATTCTCCAGAAAGTCAATGGTTCGGCATTGCGTTTGCCAATCGGAAACGCGCTCAAAACCAACGCGATTCCAATTGAACCAAAGCAGCCGATCGGAAAGAACCACAGCGGGAACCAATCGTCAAACACATACATCATCGTCAAGGTGAATACCGCTCCCAGGAATGTGCCGCACAATACGCCAAACGATGTTGCACGGGGGATGAACAAACCAAGGATGAATACCGCAAGGAGTGGTGCTGCGAACGCTCCGACACATTTCTTGGCAACCGTGAAAACGTCTCCCAATTGGCCAACGAAACACGCCAGCGCAATTGAGATGACACCAATCATCACCACCGAAAGACGCGCAGCCAGCATCTCGCCTTTTTCACTTGCAGGCTTCCACTTGGGAACCAGTCGGTCGCGAAAGTCAACGACCAGCGCGGTCGTCACCGAGTGCACCCCCGAGTCGATGCTGGACATGGTCGCCGCCATCAAAGCTGCGACCAACAATCCGACCATACCGATTGGAAACTGAGTGCGAACAAAGTGCGGCAGGGCTTGGTCGTTCAGATTGAGCGCGACCATGTCGCTATGCAGTTCCGCTGCTTTGTCTTGATAGTACGCTTTCGCGATATCCGTACTGATCTTGGGCTGATCTCCGAAAACTCGTTTCCGAATCTCGGCTGCTTTTTTATCCATCATTCCGCTGCTCTCAACCGACTCCAGTTTGTCTACCAGCACCGTTCCCAGCGAATCGGGATGGTGATGAAAGTGGCTGAATAGTCCAACGCCAATCACCATCAGCCCAGGCACAACGACCATCACACCCAGCAGATTGATCAGGAAACCCGTTTGAGACGTCCGCATGCTTTTGGCAGCGATGTAACGCTGAACCGCGACCTGGTCTGCTCCGAACGCTGACAAGCCTTCCAAAAAACTACCCATCAAGATCGCGAGCGTCGCGTATTTAAAAGTGGGATCCAATGTGAAGTCGAAGACCAAATTGTCTCGATCCGCAAAGTACGTTTCGACCATCCCGGACACACCGCCTTCGGATCGACTGATCAGCAGGAGCGCAGCGAACAGAATCGTGCCAAAGAACACAAAGAACTGCAGCACATCGGTCCACATCACGGCTCGCAGCCCACCCAGCATTGTGTAGGCGATAGCGATCGTTCCCAAACCGACGATCACAGCGTACTGGTTCAGACCTGAAATCGCAGAGATCGCAAGCGAAGCCGCAAATGTCGCTGCCGCCATCCAAGAAATTCGCAGCACCACAAACAGAGCGCTTGCCAAACATCGAACGGAAACGTCAAAACGATGCTCCAAGTATTCATAGGCGGTCGCACATCGCAATTTTGAATATACCGGGATGAATACCCAAACCACCAGCGGCGCCATCGACCAAAACGCAACCATCGCCATGAAAATCCGAAGGCTGTATCCATACACGACCGAAGGGTACATCACAAAACTGTTGGCGGAAAATAGCGTCGCCATCACACTTAGCCCGACCGTGATTCGGCCCATCGAGCGACCTGCGGTAAAAAACTCGTCGCGGCTGGTCTGCTTTCTAAATGCGAATCCAAGGCCAAGCGATATGGCCAAGTATCCAATCACAACAACATAGTCCAGGATGTGCAGTTCGTTCATGCGTCCAATTCGCTATGGTCCCAAAAGACAATTCAAACCGGTATGTTATCAGCCCACAGACTCGGCGTGTTGTCCAACCAACAACCGCCCCAGCCAAAGGTTTCGATCCATGAGCGTCGTTGAGTATGCAAGTGATCTGATTCGGTTTGATTCGGTATCATCAAAGTCCAACAAGCCGATCGCGGACTACCTGGAATCATTCCTGAAAACACGAAACTTTGAAGTCGAGCGGCTTGAATACGAGCACGATGGAACCTTGAAGGTCAATGTGATCGGCCGCTATGGACACGGAACTGGCGGTCTTGCGTACTTTGGGCACACCGATGTGGTGCCAGCCGACGACTGGTCTCTTTCGGCAAATGGTCCGTTTTCACCATTCGTCAGCCAAGGCAAACTTTTTGGGCGCGGCAGCACTGACATGAAAGGCTCCATTGCCTGCATGCTGTCAGCAATCGACGAAACCGACCCCCAATCGCTTGCTCAGCCATTGTATGTCAGTTTCAGTGCCGATGAAGAAATCGGCCACTTGGGAATTATCAAAGTCGCCGAGCAAAGTAAGTTGTTCGCGGAACTCAAGACCGGCAACGCATTTGGAATCGTGGGCGAACCAACGAACATGCAAGTCATATTTGCTCACAAGGGTGGCATCGTCATGTCCATTACATCAAAAGGACTCGCTGCGCATTCCAGTTCGCATGATGGTGTGAATGCAAATTTGAAAATGATTCCATTCCTGCAAGACATGAAAGCGCTGCATGACGAAACGCAAACCAACGACAAATGGAAAGACGACCGGTTCGATCCTTCGACGGTATGCATGAACATCGGCATCAATGACCATACGCATGCCGTCAACATAAAAGCAGCTCAGTCGGTTTGCACGATTTGCATTCGCCCCATGCCGAGCACCCAATATGATGAATTGGTCAGCAGGATTCGCGCGAGCGCAAAGAAGCATGATCTGCTATTCGAGACGCCGTTTCACAACCCGCCGTTTGCTCGAGATCCCAAATCTGAAAGCATCGCTCAGTGCATTCAGACCGTCGGTGGCACACCTGGCACGGTGGGCTTTGGTTCCGAAGCGTGCAATTTGGATGCAGTAAAAGACCTAGTGGTTCTGGGGCCAGGCGACATCGCGCAAGCGCACAAGAGTGACGAATGGATATCGCTACAGCAACTGCAGCAAGGCCAAACATCCTACCGAGACCTGATCACAAAGTTCTGCCAAAATCCGATTCAATAAGACTGTCCGCCACGTTGGCTATCGCCCATCGGCTCATTTG
>CAYNNP010000285.1:0-7383 GCA_964398215.1 uncultured Pirellulaceae bacterium
TAGAGATGGGAAACAGCTGATTTACAAAGGAATGATCAAAGAGATCATTCCTAAAAACGCACCGGAAACGACTGCCTTGTTCCCTACCGACGGGCAGAAGCTCCGGTCCTAGCCGACCTTGTTTCAAAGCCCCATTCAACGTTAGGCATCGCTCAGATAACCTTTTAGGATCAAAACACGACCACGACAAATCTCTTTTCCGATACGAAGACGAAATGATACGCACACGTTTTGCTCCCAGCCCAACTGGCTACTTGCACATTGGTGGCGTTCGAACTGCGCTGTTCAATTGGCTGCTTGCGAAGCAGTCCGATGGTGGAGCGTTCATTTTGCGGATTGATGATACGGATGATCAACGCAATGTGACCGAGGCCCTGCAACCGATTTTGGACGGATTCAAATGGTTGGGGATGGACTGGGACGAAGGACCTGAGGTTGGCGGACCGCATGGACCGTACTTTCAGTCCCAGCGGGGTGATCTGTATTCGGCCGCAGTAAAAAAACTGCTGGATTCTGGTCATGCGTACCGTGACTATTCAACAACCGAAGAGTTTGGGGCGCAGCGTCAAGCAGCAGAAAAAGCCAAAGAGAACTTTTTGTACGATCGTGCTTGGATGGCCGAGGACGACGAAACGGCCGCGAAGTTCGAGGCGGAGGGGCGAACCGCAATCGTGCGTCTGAAGATGCCCCGAGAAGGTCAATGTGTGATCGAAGACCTTGTCCGCGGCACGGTCACAGTCGACTGGACAACCGAAAACGACCATGTGATCCAGCGAGCTAACGGCAGTTGTCTTTATCATCTGGCCAGCGTCGTGGACGATCATGAACTCAAGATCTCGCATGTCATTCGCAGCGAAGAACACTTGTCCAACACGCCGCGACAGATCTTTATTCTGGAATCCTTGGGCTACGAACGTCCAGCGTACGGGCACCTTCCGTTCGTCGCCGAACCCGCTGGCAACCGAAAACTTTCTAAACGAAAGCTCAAGGATTACATCAAGAACAAGGACTTTGCCAAACTGCTCGCGCGTGGCAATGAGATCGCGGAAAAGTGTGGGATTGAAACGCAAGCCGATACGTTCAATCCTGTCATCATCGATTTTTACCGCGAGATTGGTTTCTTGCCCGATGCGATTTTGAATTATCTGGTGTTGTTGGGTTGGGCGTTGGATGGCGAACGCGAGAAGTTCACCGTTCCAGAAATGATCGATCTGTTCACGATGGATCGAGTCCGTTCTGCGCCCGCATCGTTTGATCCACAAAAACTAACGGCCTTTCAAAGCGATGCGTTTGTCGCCGTGCCGTTGGAGCAACGCATCGAATTGGTAACGCCATTTGCAGTTGCCGCTGGATTTATCAATGACGACAACGATCACAAAACGCTTGCATCGATCGTCCAAGCTGCTGGTGACCGCTTGAAAATGGCCGGTGACATCGTCGACTATGGATACTTCTTCAGCGACGAATTTACTTACGACGAAAAAGCCTTCAACAAACGCATGATCAAACCAGAAAACGCATGCGATTTGCTTGGCCAACTCAGCGAGCACCTTTCCACTCAAGACGACTTCGCGGCCGCAGAACTTGAAGCCAGCGTGAAAGGCTGGTGCGAACAGCAAGACATAGGACTAGGCAAGGTCATCCATTCCTTGCGTGTTTCAACAACCGGCCAAGCAGCTGGGTTTGGAATGTTCGAGACGCTGGAGGTTTTGGGCAAAGAAAAAACGTTGAAACGCATTGCTGCGGGTATCGAGCGGGCAACAACGTAGAATGTTCTCGGTTGCCATCTAGCACTGCAGGGGCGTATCGCCAGCGGTGCTGAATTCTGAATCTTGAACGCGGCACCACGGGGCTTTCGGAAGCTGTTAAACTGTTCATCGAAAAGCAGCCCGCACTCCGCTGACGCCCGTGCATAAACACAACAAATCCTCTCACATAGGACCGAATTCCATGAAGCCGACATGGTCAATCGTTTCGTGTCTTGTTCTTTTGTTCACATCCGTTGCTCACAGTGAAGACGATCCCGCCGCGCAGATGCAGCAGTCCACTTGGGTGACTTCAATCGCTAGGATTGGCGAAACCGATCAATTCGCCGCCGGTGTTGCTCAAGGATTGTTACTGCGAGAATCGTCGGTCAATCTGTTCAGCGCGAACGATCCATCGACATTTACAAAAATCTATTCCCATCCCGCTGCGGTTTGGGCCGTCGTTGCGAGCGCTGATGGGAAAACGATTGCCAGCGTTGACTACCGTGGCAACTTGGTGGTGTTTGACATCGCCAGCAAGAAAGCGACAACTCATGAAAAGGCTTTTGAGCGTTGGTGCCAAACCTTGATCATGTCTGCCGATCAGAAACATTTGATCGCAGGAAACGAGGCAGGCAAGGTTTTTGCTTGGGATCTGAAGGCGGGCAAGGTAGCCAAATCACTTGAGTTGGGACAAAGTGCCGTAACGGGCTTGGCACGGTCACCCGATGGAAAGAGTATCGCCGCAAGCAATGGAGGCGGTCATATTCATTTGTTGAAATGGCCTGAACTAACCGATGGTGGAAAAATCGAAGTTAGCAAAGAAACGCTGTGGTGCGTTGCCTACATGGGCGCTGATAAATTGATCGCCGGTTGCTCGGATCGAATGTTGTACCAGTGTGAAGCCAAGCCGGGCGCTAAAGCCGAAAGTATCGCCAAAGGCACCGACTGGATTACGCAAATTGCTATCTCGGAAAATGGACACGTTGCCGCCGCCGAAGTTGGCGGACGCGTGCATTTCCCATCAGTGGGCGGTATCGATTCGATGGACGCAAAAAGTGGAATCTGGTCGCTGTGCTGGAATGGTAACGATGTACTGTTCGCAGGAACACGCAAAGATGGAATCGTTTCGGCGGGACGTTCATGGAAATGGAGTGAAGCAAAGAAGCCAGAGCCGGATCCTGAACCAGAGCCAGAAGTGGTTGCCGAAGACAAAAAGGAAATGACTGCGGAAACCACCAAAGAACCAGCAGCAGAGCCAGAGAAGAAGAAAAAGGAAGCGGAACCCAAACCTGAAGCTGCCAAGGCTAAAAAAGAGGCAAAGCCCAAGGCCGCAAAAGATGCTCCGGATGACAAACCGGCTGCAAAGAAAGAATGAGCGGACCTGAGAATTTGCCAGCAGGATCCCAGTCCAACACTCCCCAGAAACTTGAATACGTTGTTCGCTTCGGCGCAATGCGTTCTCTGGGCGTCATGACTGCCAAACAACCGTTTCGCTACGCGGATGAAGTGGTCGCAAAGACAACACGTGGAACCGAAATCGGAACGGTTTTGTGCGAGGCAACTCCGGCTGCCTTGGACGCCATGAAAGAGCCAACGGAAGGAAGCATCCTGCGATTAGTGGCCGACAACGATCGCAGCCAAGCCGACCATTTGGACGGTTTGGTCCGTGATGATCTTGCCGTCTGCCAGCGCTGCGTTGACGGCTTGCGGCTGGACATGGAACTGGTTGATGTTGAACGAGTTTTGGGCGGCGAACGTGTTATCGTTTATTTCTTGGCCGAGCAACGTGTGGACTTTCGGCAATTGGTTCGCGACCTGGCCAGAGAGTTTCAGACCCGAATTGAAATGCGACAGATCGGTGTTCGCGATGAAGCGAAACTGCTGGCGGACTACGGTGATTGTGGTCAACCGATTTGCTGTGCGACATTTCTGAGCAAAATGCCTCCCGTGTCAATGAAGATGGCCAAGATCCAGCGCGCGACGCTTGATCCCACAAAAATATCTGGCCGTTGTGGTCGCTTAAAGTGCTGTTTGCGCTACGAATTTGAAACTTACGAACAGCTATCTAGCGAGTTGCCGCCAATTGGGAGTACGATTCTAACCAGGGACGGATCGGCACGGGTTCTGAATCGCGATATCCTTTCACAGCAACTGATGATTGAGACGAGTGACAAACGTCGTGTATTGTTACCAGTTGCAGATGTGATTCAGGTTCAGCATCGCGGCAATGATGCAGACCGAGAACGATCCCCGAAAAAACCACGCAAAAGACAAACGAGACCAAGAGACAAATGATGTCGCCGTTGCAAGCAATGCGAGATTTGTTGGACGAGGATTCGCGTTATAAATTTGAGGCGTACCAGTTTATCCGCGAGGCCTTACAGTACGCTCAAGAAAACATGGACCTCAAGGACGCTTTGGCAGTGTCCGATGCCGCATCGTACCCTCCAGGTTCTCCGCCCCCGCGCCACGTGACAGGCCAGCAGCTCTGTCACGCCTGTCGCTTGTACGCATTGGATCAGTACGGATACCTTTCGCAAATGGTGCTCGGTCGCTGGGGCATCGAGTCAACGAGCGACATGGGCGAGTTGGTGTACAATCTGATTCGTATCGAACAGATGAAGAAAAGTGACACAGACAAACGCGAGGACTTCAATGACGTTTATTCCTTCGAAGAAGCGTTCGAGCCCGAGTTTGAATTCTCGCCAAATGACAACCAATAGCGAACTGCCAAGCACCAGAATGATTCACTCGTTGTCTAGCAAAGCACGTAGGATCGCTACTCTGCTGACGATTGCGTTAACTGTTCTAACGATGTCATCGCCCTTGGGCATCGCGCAAGTCGCCGCACCTGAGGCGCCCGCGGAAACCAAAACGAAACCAACGCGTGACGATGGCAAAAAACCTGTCGAAGAAGCGCGTCGTGTTTACAAAGACCGCGTCGTTGCCAAACCGATGTCACACTTGGGCGCTAGTTGGCTGATTCGCTCAAATCGCGACCAAGAAGAAAACGCATCGGATTCCTTTGTTCAGCTAAAGCTCAAAGATGGCATGACCGTATGTGACTTGGGTTGCGGGAACGGCTACTGGACTATTCCAATGGCAAAGAAAGTTGGCGCGACTGGCAAAGTTCTAGCCGTCGATATTCAACAAGAAATGCTTCAGAAACTCGATGTCCGCGCTGCAAAGGAAAAGATCCAAAATATCCAGCCAGTGCTAGGCGACATTGATGACCCAAATCTGCCGATGAACGAAGTGGATTTGTTACTGATGGTGGATGTGTATCACGAGTTTTCTCATCCCGAATCCATGCTGTGGAGCATTCGTCGGTCACTAACAGATACTGGCGTCGTTGCGCTACTGGAATATCGAGAAGAAGACCGGAAGGTGCCGATCAAACCGCTGCACAAAATGTCCAAGCAACAGATCATGAAAGAGTACAAGGCAAACGGATTCAAGCTTGTTCGCGAATACAACGAATTGCCATGGCAGCACCTGATGTTCTTCGCGCGCGACGATAGTTCGCTCGCTGAAATCCAGCCTGAACCAGCCAGCAAAGTACTGGAACGACTCAAGAAAGCTGCCGAGACAAAGCCGGCGGAATGAATCCGCCAAATCTTGCTTCAGCCCGTGTCGATTCTACGACGACCGAGGCTACTTTCTACGACCGCAATGGAAAACCAGGCGCTCCATGATTGCCGTGACCGGAATTCGGTACAGGTGTTTTGATCAACTCCGCAGCTGCTTCCCGAAACGCTGGTTCGTCCAATAGCTTTAGCACAGCTGGACTTTTCAGCAGCAGTGGCACCAAATCTTTCGGGCTGGACGACTCCAACTGTTGCTTGAGTTCAGGATCATTCATCAATTCGTCAATCGCGGATCGAATGTTTTGATTCTCTTTCAAAGAATCGATCTTGGGATGATTCATCAATGACTGAACTTGTCCCGGTTGGCTTAGCAATTCAACAGACGCTTTGATTCGCTGGAATTGATTGAGCTGCGGAAACTTCGTGAAAGGATTGTATTCTTTCACGTACGGCCCAAGCTTACTGGCTTCGGTTTTGATCTTCGCTGCGTCAACGAACTTGACCAGCTTGACATCCTCGTTGCCAGCAGCCGCTTCTTTAACAAGCGGATGGATAACCAACACACCGCCAAGCAGCACTAGAACGACAACAAGACTTTCACCGCCACCAACCAAGAACCCAAGCCAACGGTTCATTCTGGAAAGCCTTGGTCGCTTGTCAACAATCCGTCTAGCAATCCTTCCTAAAATCAGTGTCGAAAGCAAAGCGATCACAATGCCAATGCTGGTGATTGCCACGGCCCGATTCAGCAGCCCGCTGGTTTCAAACCAACCAGCGAAGTGATGTTCTTGCGATATGCCAAGCGATGGCGCAAAGTAAGCAGCTATTCCGAGACCGGCAATTGAAGCCGCTATTCGAGACAGCCCCAAACCGAACCCAACAAAAGCACCCAACATGACGGCGACGGTTGCTCCGACTCCAACATAGTCGGCTTGTTGATAGAAGTAGTAACCGACTGCGGCGAAACTAGCCAGCGTAATCAATGCTGGCACCATGCCCATTCGTGGGGAGGCAGGAGCATCGTCCAAATCTTCTTCGTATTGAGTCATCGTTGTTGCTAAAGAGTGCGGGATTAAGAACAGTCCTTTGTAGAAACTTATGTCAAATTTCCAATCGCCGCGACAACTTATGCGTCGGAAAGTGAATCTCCGTTAAAAATGCCGCCGATTGATCGACTACCGATCTAAAATTGCAGCTTTTGTCGCATAAACGGTATCCAGGCAATGAACAAACCCCCATTCGTTCCGCAGGATCCATGATTTTGTTGTTCGGTTTATTCGGATCCAACTGCGTGTTCCATGGCAAATATCCCAACAATTTGCAGGAAAGACTTGTCACCTAGCGCATCGTTCCTTTAGGTGCCCCAATAGCACACATGCGCAGCCAACTGAAAGCGGATGGCTTTAGGTGCAATCAACATCACGTTCGCAAAACTGGGGCAGCGCCACAAAAAGACTGACTGTTAATCGATCAAGTCAACCCGAACACAAGCGAAGAGCCGAAAGAGAAAACGATCCAAAAAGAACCCGCTGCGATTAAGTTCAACGTCAGCGTTCACCGGGCCGCGGCAAACGAACTAACCATTCAAAAGCCGCGCGGCCCGCGGCTCCGTGTGCAACGCATTGTTATCACGCGCTTTTAGATTCGACACTCGTTTCAGAACGTGGCGAATCTGAATCTCCTCGCGCCCACACACACCCTGCGTAAACACAGTAGAGCAGAGCGCCAATTGTAACGAGGCCACGAATTGATAATGGCCTGCTGTGTTCAAAGAAACCTAACATTAGTGCACTGTACAGGACAGCGCCGACTATGCTTGCCGCAGCAAAGAAGTAACCGGACGGCCGAAAATTGAGCCAGATTCCAACAGAGGATGTAACTCCACAAGCGAGCAACAAGCCAAATGATGACAGCCGCCAATCGGGTAAAAGCCAAATGATTGCAGCCGCATAAACGCACCAAAGTATGGTAATAAAGTCAAGTCCCTCGGTAGGCCTGGAGAATTTCATGTTTCGTGAGTTGGGTTTGAAAATGACTTCAAGTGGATT
>CAYNNP010000286.1:0-7300 GCA_964398215.1 uncultured Pirellulaceae bacterium
GATGGTCCCCGTGGATTCAGTCCAGGTTTCACGTGACTGGACCTACTCAGGTGCTCCTACGGTGAATATTTATTTTCGTGTACGGGACTGTCACCCTCTGTGGCCTAACTTTCCAGAAAGTTCCACTAACAATATTCAATCCGACATTGGAGTCCTACAACCCCGCGGGGGAAACCCCCACGGTTTGGGCTATTCCGATTTCGCTCGCCGCTACTGACGGAATCGATTTTTCTTTCTCTTCCTCTGGTTACTTAGATGTTTCAGTTCACCAGGTTGTTACAAATCAGCCTATGTATTCAGCTGACTGCAGTTGGGAATCTCGGGATCATCACTTGTTTGTCAACTCCCCCAAGCATTTCGCAGACTTCCACGCCCTTCTAACACTTAATGCCAAGACATCCCCCATATGCCCTTGGTAGATTGGTCATCGAAATCCCGAACTCAAAGAGATCAGGACATCGAAATTATCTACACAATAACGATATCACTCGCACGACTTTTGTTTTGTTGCCAAATCAAAAGCCGATTCAGAATCCTATCAGAATACTACGTCAACACTCACTGTTTCCTGCCACAACTGCTTGGCGAACCAAACCGAAGGACCTGAGCAAGATCGCATTGACACGCTTCCGAAGAACATAATTTGTACCCAATGTTTGGAAACCTCCAACGGCAACACGCGGTGCGCTGCCATCTTCGGAAACCATCATTGTGGTTCTCAAATAAGATGCCAATTACCAAACAACCAAATTGTCAAAAATCAAAACTGCCGAAGCCGTAGCTCCCGCAGACACTGCCTTGTGAGCAGTCGAACAGGCCAATAAAGACACGGCTTGTTCGGTTGGTCACAAGTGAGGGGCGAAAGATAGCGATGCCGATTAGTGTCGTCAACCTCATATCGAAATGATTCGACAACTTTTTCTTTCGGCCGCAAATTTCTTGGGTTCCGCTGTACAGTCGCTAAAAACTTATGTGACTGAGTGCGTGAGAAAAGGAAAGATACCGAGCAATCGCTGTGGGTCAACGGGCTGGTTACGAATTATCAGAGATTTTCTCGCCGCCTCTCGTTAAGTAGCGTTTAGGGGTGATCAAGCTGGCAACGTAAGCCGTTCAGGATGACTTTGTTGCTTGGTGATCTCAGTTTCCTCAGTGTCTGCGGTGTGTTCAATTTGCCATGAAGAACAAGATGGCAGAGCAGAACAGATAGCCTGCCCTCTGCACCGATGGCTTCCGGTCGCTGGGGGCCAGAAAACACAATCGTTGCTTCGTAGGGAACACAAAAAAGGGACTGATTCCTGTGCGCACCTGGCTCCGAACACGAAAAAAGCCCTTTGGCGTTAACCAAAGGGCTTTTTCAAGTGGAGGTGAACGGACTTGAACCGATGACCTTCTGCGTGCAAGGCAGACGCTCTCCCAACTGAGCTACACCCCCGAAAAACATCACAAATGCGATGTGTTTCAGTACTTAATTTCTATACGAAAACGGGTTTCGTAGTCTAGTGGACGTGCCAGAACTCGAATCTGGGACCTCGTCGTTATCAGCGACGCGCTCTAACCAACTGAGCTACACGTCCGATTCTTGTCTTCAAGACCATTGGGATGGCCATGAAAACACCCGGGTTTCGTTTCGCGAACCAGGGCCGGAGAGTTTACGGAAAGTTTAGGTCCTGTCAAAGGGCGTTTGGCTTTCAGGCGAAATTCTAGCCAGTTATTGGCTCTCTGGACTGATTTTTTCGGCATCCAACCCGGAAACACTTGAATCGACATTTTCCTGGAGGGGCAGGTTCGTGCAAAATAGGGTACGAGGCGACGAATCTAAAGCCTCGGCAAAAACAGAATTAAACACCCCCCAACCAATCAACGGGATGGAACTTCGATGATGGATCGTTCGATCACCACCTACTCCCTCCGCATCGTTTTAGCGATCGGATTACTTTGTGTTTCAGCAGCGCATGTCTCTGCTAAAGCACCCAGCGCGAAACAGGCGTTGGACTTAAAACCCGTACAATCGGGGGTGGAATACGAAAGAGTGCCCGCCGAATCAGTGGAGGGCTGCAGCGTACAAGACATTGTTGAAAAGGACTTGAGTGGCTGGCAGGTCATTGCGTCTGATGGAACAGTACTGCGTCGATTTGTGGATACGAACGACGATAAACGAATCGATCTTTGGTGCTATTTTCGATATGGAACAGAAGTCTATCGTGACGTTGACGGTGACTTTAACGGCAAGGCTGACCAGTATCGATGGCTCGGTGGCGGTGGCAGCAAGTGGGCTATCGACAAGGACGAAAATGGCAAGATTGATCGCTGGCAGCGTATTTCAGCCGAAGAAGTGACCGAAGAACTGGTGCTTGCTTTGGCAACCGAGGATCCGACCCGCTTTGCCCGTTTGTTGGCGACCGATAGCGAGATTGAGAATTTGGGACTGGGAGCAGCAAAAGAAAAAGCCTTGGTCACCAAGACGATCCAGGCCGCTCGCGAATTTCAAGCCTTTGCTGGACGCCAAAAGGCGGTTGCCGCCGATGCCAACTGGGTTCAGTTCGCAGCACCTGTGCCTGGGATTTTCCCCGCCGGCACTGACGGATCAACCAAGGATGTTTTGGTTTACGAAAACGCTGTCGCTATGTTTGAACAGGGTGGCAAAAATGGACAACTGAACGTTGGAACCTTGGTGAAGGTTGGCGAAAATTGGCGCGTGATTGACTTGCCCTCAATCGGTGCCGATGGCGAAGCTGTCGCCAGAGCAGATGGCAACTTCTTTAGCCAGGGCGGCATGTCAGTGGCCAACGATGGTGGAGCCAATGGCGGCAAGACTCATAAGCTGGTTGGTGAATTGGAAGAAATAGACCGCCAGCTTTCCAAGGCTACGAAATCCCAATTCAACGCACTTCATCGCAAGCGTGCTGATTTGGTTGAACGATTGATCAAGGAATCTCCTACGGCTCAGGAGAGAGCTACCTGGGTTCGTCAGCTGGTGGACACAATGAGTGTCGCTGTGCTGAGCGGAAACTTCCCAGAAGGCACTACACGACTGCGAAAGGTCGCTGTGCAACATGCAAACAAGGACGTTGCTCTCCAGGCCTACGCGGACTACACGGCGATTAGCACTGAATATGTGACTCGGCAGACCCCAAAAGCCAAGTTCGAGGATGTTCAGCAATGGCATTTGGATGCGCTGCAAGGGTTCATCGAGAGATACCCTCGCTCGCTTGAGGCGGCACAGGCGATGCTGCAAATCGCTTTGAACAAGGAGTTTGAGGACAAGGAACGCGAAGCACTGAGGTACTACCGCAAGGTCGCCAGTAACTTCCAAAATTCTGATCCAGGCGAGAAAGCAGCGGGTGCTGTTCGGCGTTTGGAATCAGTTGGCAAGCGAATCGAGTTGGCAGGGTCAACGATTCAGGGCAAGCGGTTTGATGTATCGAGCTTGAGAGGTGGACCGGTTGTCATCCACTACTGGGCGACCTGGTGTGAGCAATGCAAAAACGACATGAAGTTGCTGCGTCGATTGCAGGCCCAGTACAAGGGGCTGCAATTAGTAGGGATCAATGTGGACGTCACACGCGAATCGGCAGTCGGTTACCTAAAGGAAAATTCATTGCCATGGACTCAACTGTTCGAGCCTGGGGGGCTGGAAGCTAGCCCGCTTTCAAAGAGTTTGGGTGTGCAGACTTTGCCAACGATGCTCTTGCTGGATAAGTCTGGCAGAGTGGTGCAACATAATGTTCGTTCGTCAGAATTGGCGGACGAGTTGGATGCATTGAAGTAACAAGCGGAATCCGCTCAGGGCTTTGGTAACCATGAGACGCACATGAAAATGTGCGTCTTTTTTTGTTTAGTTGTTCGATATGCGGCGGGAGTTGCTGTTTAATGGTGTTTAAGGGGAGTCACCGGACCTTAAGAATGACCAAGAATACAAATCAAAAGCTGCGCAAGAAACTGAAGGCCGCCAGTAAGCGACGCGCTAATCGACCAATGGCCGCACAAGTTTCTGTTCCCCCGGCAACCGCGTCGCAGCGCGTTGATGTGCTCGGGCTGTTGGTCCAAGCAACGATGGACTACGCAGCGAGTAAGAGCGACTTGGATGACCGAGCCGTCATTGCGGCGCTGCGAGCATCGAAGAAGGGGGCAGCGCCCACTGGCAGCGACTCGGCGGCTCTGTATCGATTATTTGATGCCGTGAGCAACACCGATGGTGTCACGCAAAATTCGTATCAGGACGCAATCCGCCAGCTTTCTGAGCTCGCAACCCAGCAACGGGATGCTGATGATGACGATTCGCCTTCGGCTTTTCTGAACTACCTGGCAGTCTTGTGCTAGCGAACAACGTTAGTTGAAGGCGCGTTGCAAGTTGCGAGAGTTGCCTGTTCGCAGGCTCCACTCCCAAGCACCAAACATTGCTCCTGCAAAAACTAGATCGCCAGCAATTGTGTATCCAAAAAATGGAACAGCGCTGGTGAAACAGGCAGTCAATCCAGCAATCGTATTTGGATACCAAGGGCCCAACCAAACGCCAAGGTTGCTGAGTAGAAAAAACGCGGTGGATGCACCCAATGCGCCGACTGGAATCATCCAATTGTTCTTGCGTTTTTGCAGCATTCGCCCAAGTGGTACTGCTGCCATCATGCCAACGTAAACGCCGATCATGCTGACGATATTGTAGAATCCCATCCCGGCGATGCCGAATGCTTGCCCAACCAAATCGCTGAGCAACAACGCGCCCAACGGAATCAGATACGCTTTTTTGCCAGCGATGTAGCAACCGGCGAAAAGCCCCAGGGCTCCGACGCAAGCGAAGTTCGGCGGGTGTGGCAGAAAGCGACTGGCAGCAACAATTAGGATCAGCAAATATGGCATCTGAACGCTCGGTTTGGGAATCTTGATCAACGCCAGTTCTAACTTTTCCGTGCTGCCTATGAAAGCCCCATTGGTCTGATGACAGGGCAAATCATTGCCTCAAGCCTGGACATTGCTTGGCCGCTTCTAGCCGAGATTTGTTCGATTTCAGCCGCGCACGACCGGAACTAAGTTCTGTAATTCCTAAGAGTGCTTTGCCCATGGCCTGATGGTGTTTTCGTGATTCAGGTGGCCGCCAGCTACGGGAAAATCAACACTCCGGCAGCGATTGCGGCAGCTTCTGCCAGGATCGCTTCGCGCTTGTAGGGGGGCCGTTGGCGGTAGGCAGGCACACAAGAACCTGGTCGCAAGTAGCCAAGCGTTGATTCGCATTCGCATGGATGATCGACCGTCATCAGGTACGGAAGCGCTGGAATGGTGGCGAAAAAGTGAACACCACTCAGGATGGGAGTCAGACGCGAATACTTTTCGTGCCCATGACGCTCCAGCATCCGGTCTTCAAAGTAGCGGGGATGCGAAAAAGTGTTTGCGGCAGCCCAGTAGCTTGTCGCGTGTCCCCATCCTCCCCGATCAGTCCCACTTTCGGGTAGCAATGCAACTGCAGCTGGCTCACCAGCGCGAAAACCTTCCGGTATTCTGCCATTCCCGATGTCGGTCGTCGACGTAGATACTGCCGCCAATTGCGGTAGCGAAAAATTTCCGCCAGAGAATTCCACGCGCCGAACGGTCGCTAACGCTTCTTCGTCACGCTCATTCTTGCCATCGTCGTCCGCGTCATCGTCATCGTCAGCGGCGTCTTTGTCGTCGTCGGTGGCGGAGTCTTTTTCATCATCATCGTCCTTGTCGTCATCCGCATCGTCTTTTGCGTCCGCCTCGGCTAGGTCATCGCGCTGGCTGCGCAGGAGAGCCGGGAAGGATAATTCGGAGGGTGATTCGACTGGAGCCAGAAAACTACTGAGGCTAAGTGTTGGTAATTCAAGTGGCTGGATTTCATCTGCCTGTGACATTCCCGACGCAGCAAACGAAAGCAAACCTGCCAAACAGAGTTTCACGCTGTTTTCAACCAGCCATTGTAGGACGCGTTTTGACATCAACGTTGACTCCAATTGCAACGGATAAACTGAACAGACTCATCATCACACTTCGACGCTTACTGCGAGTTAGTCAAGCCGAACCGCGAACGTATCGATTAGGAAGCAGCAGCCAAGATTAACGATTACGTGAATCTTTCATGAATCATTTTGTGCTTTGGTTGCATCAATGCTCGCTGAATTTGGTCGTCAAAAAGCCTGCCCACGCAGATCTGACGGTCTGGTCTAATGCGTCCCTGTGAATACCAATCCGACCGCAAGAGGATTCTTCTGTGTTGAACTTGATCAACGATTTGTATTGCTACAACGACTGGGCAAATGGGCGCATTCTGGATTTATGCGATGGCCTGACCGACGAACAATTGGACGCTCCGCGCGCGATGGGGTTTGGGTCACTCCGAGCAACTTTGTTTCATATTCTGTTTGCAGAAATCGCTTGGTTAGAGAGATGGCAAGGTGATCCGTGGCGCGAGTTTCAGACAGATCCCGACGGGAAATCTGTGGATCAGATTCGTCTGGAGTTGGCGGAAGTAGCCCAAAACAGACGCCAATTCATCTTGAAGCACAGTGAAAGCCAGTTTTCGAGCGTCATCAAATTTCAAGACAGCAAGAAAACACCGTATGAATTTCAACTGAGGCACCTGTTACTTCACGTCGTAAACCATGGTGTGCACCACCGCGCCCAAGCACTGAACTTTTTAAAGCAGTACGATCGCACGGTTGTTGTTGGCATCGACTACTCGCTCTATCGACTTGCAAAACATGCCGTCGAGCAAACCGCGGGTACGGTTAAAGCGCTGACGGGTTATGGGTTGGCCGTCGGAGCAAAGTCTGAAGACGGTTGCGAATGGGATCCAGAGACTGCGCGAAGACTATTTCGTTACAACGATTGGGCGACGGACAAAATTTTGGAGTTTGCAAATGATGTTTCAGATGCAGACCTTGATCGTGATCAAAACATGGGGCCAGGATCGATCCGCAAGACTCTGTTGCATCTTTTCGATGCCGAAGCATGGTGGGTTGGGAATTGGACCGATGGGCCACATGAGTTTCCGGTTTCATCTGAAACGACAAGTTTGTCAGATTTGTCAAACCGCTGGTCTTCGTTGCGCGAGCGGCGTGATTCATTGCTTGACAGCGTTGGCGAGAGTGAAGCACAACGCATTGTCGAAGTTCTAGCGGGCGGCCCACCGATCCGTTTCCGCGTTGGCGAGACGATCATCCATCTGGGCCTGCATGGCACTCACCACCGAGCACAGCTGTTGAATATGTTACGAAGCGTTGACGCTCCACACGGAAACATTGATTTGCTGTATGCGATTAGCGAGTTGTTCTAGCAAGCAGAACAAAGT
>CAYNNP010000287.1:0-7246 GCA_964398215.1 uncultured Pirellulaceae bacterium
TTTGATTTCCTGAGCCGTTGGCTCTAGCCGCGGTTAATAACGGTCTGGCTGTGCTCGAAACCGGGGCTATCGCCGGCTATCGCCCTGCGGCTCACAGAAAAAATGCCACGCAATACCGTTCAGGCTCTTAGCGATGCGAGCCTATGCCTGTATGCCCGTAAACTAGGCGGCTTGCTTTTCGGACGCGTCAGCTTGGTCGGCAAGTCGTCTTGCTTGGTCGACCCACTGCTCTCGTTCAATTCTTCCCTTGAACGACAGAATCTCGTTGAATTTCCAGATGTTGTAGTCGTTCCAATTCGCGATTTGCTCAAAGTAGAAGACGCCGTTTTGATTCAGCAGATCCTGATTGACCGCACCCACGCCCCAGATTCGAGTCAGGTCGTCACTGTTCTCAGGACGCTTCGTCAAAATCACGCCCATCTCTGGATCGGCATAGGGGGAATAGTCAGCAAAGCGATCCAGCAGTGGCTGGCCGATCGACACGATGTTGTCAGCTGCCAAGTCAGCTTTGTCATCATTGTTGTCAGCATCGGCATCGGTATCTTCGGCGTGATGAACGACCACAGATTCCGTTTCACTCTGTTCGCGGTACTCTTGTTGCTGCATTTGCAATTGCAACAACAATCGGATTCGGTCAACCGACTCTTGTAGCACTTGGATGTTCTCTTCCGACTCATCGGCTTGGCGGCGAAGCAAAACGATTTCTCGTTGAAGCTCATTTACATCCACCGCATCCGACGGTGTTTGCCGACGACGTTCGATCGAAATTGCAGCAGCGCTGCGCTCCGATTCGCGATCCACTAGACTGTAGATCACCCAGAGCACGGCCAGCAAAACGTACAGTCCAACCACCGCGATCAAGACGGTGGTGTCGTAATAGCCAAGGACGGCGATGACTGGTGACATGGGTGATCCGGGAATTGGTTGTGATCTGGTTCCGCTATCAAATAAATTGGAGTCTTGCGGCTAAAACGTCTCTATCTCCATGTCATTCATCGGGAAATCATCATGTCAGTTTCAGCCCGGATATTCTGTTCACCATTTTTAATTCCCATAGAACGCCAAAAGGTGTTGAACTTTATCGCTTGGCGAATCGATGATGAACGATTTGATGCAAGCAATCGAGATCGGCGCATAAAAAAAGGCGGTCTAAGTTACCCCAGAAATATACCGGCAACATTGCCAGCAATTTAAATTACTTAGACCGCCGTGTCCGGCCCCACCACCCCAACGTTTGTGGAACTGAACAACATTCTCATCGGGAATTCGCCGAGGCGCAAGGACGCCAAACACTCCGCTTGAGGGTTAGCCCTCAACAGCAGGTTCTTCATGTGCATTCAATATCAATTGCCCTGTTTGCGACGGCCAGCGCAGGAGACGGCGGCAGGTGTCACGCAGGACGGTGACGTAACAAATCGCAATACCAAAACTCACTCGGCGGGTTACCAAAATGACGTAGAATTGAAAACTGATTCGCCTGCGCGTGGTTCCTGTCCACTTGCCAGTGTATCCTTAGACCTTCATCTAGATTCACTCTCATTCGCGGCGGTGCTATGCGATCTTTTACTGTGTTCGGTGCGTTATTGATCGCATCGGTCACTTCATACGCTCAAGACTTTCCAAAAGTTTATAACACCGAAACGTTGTCGGCGGATACTTTGATGTCGGCCGATGAAGCTGCCAAGCGTTTTGACGTTCCCGATGGGTTTCAGGTCGACGTTTTTGCCAGCGAGCCGGACGTGCAGAACCCAATCGCAATGGCTTGGGATGCCAAGGGCCGATTGTGGGTGGCAGAGAACTATACATACGCCGAACGCACACAGCGATTCCAAATGGACTTGCGCGATCGCGTTTTGATTTTTGACAACACGCGCGGCAATCGATTCAAAACACGCAAAGTCTTTACCGACAACGTGCAAATGTTGACAGGCCTGGAAGTTGGCAAAGGCGGTGTGTGGTTGATGTGCCCGCCGAAATTGATTTTTGTTCCCGATGCCGATGGCGATGATGTACCGGACGCCGGCGGAGAAAAGGTTGTCCTGGATGGGTTTACGGTTGCCGAAAGTAACTATCACAACTTTGCGAATGGCCTGAAGTTTGGACCGGATGGTTGGCTGTATGGGCGGTGTGGCGGTTCGTGCCCTGGGCGTATCGGCAAACCGGGAACTCCTGAAGATCGACGACTTGCATTGGAAGGTGGAATTTGGAGATATCACCCTGAACGCGAAACGGTCGAAGTGTTGACTTCGGGAACAACGAATCCATGGGGACACGATTGGAACGAAGTCGGCGAAATGTTCTTTTGCAACACGGTGAATGGTCACCTTTGGCACATGACCCCGGGCGCTCATTATGTTCGGCCGTTCTTATTGGACCCGAACCGCCGAACCTACAAACTGATCGACATGCACGCGGACCATTGGCATTTTGATACCGGTCAGAGTTGGTCAAAATCACGTGATGGCGTGGCCAACGAATACGGCGGAGGCCACGCTCATATCGGCACGATGATCTATCAAGGAACGAACTGGCCAGAAGAGTTTCGTGGCAAGCTGTTCACGATCAATCAACATGGCCGACGAGTGAACCAAGAAGTCTTGGAACGACACGAAAGCGGCTATGTGGCTAAACATGGCAAAGACATTTTGTTGTCAAAGGATATTTGGTTTCAAGGAATCGATTTAAGCGTTGGTCCCGACGGAAGTGTATTCATCATTGACTGGAGTGACACTGGCGAGTGCCATGAACGCACGGGAGTCCATCGCGAGAGTGGCCGTATTTTCAAGGTCAGCCATCGTTCGGCTACCAAGCCGGCAGCGCAGTCGCAGCATTGGCTGGAAGCATGCACTGACCAGAATTCGTGGGCGCGAAAGCAATCGCTGCTGAACCCGAGCCTCGGTCTGATTCAGAATGAAGATGGACTTTTCAAGGACCGGTTCGACAAGGCCAAGACGTCCGCAGAAGCCGTTCAGATGTTGCTGGCACTGCATGCGATCGGCCAAACTCCTGCCGGTTTTCTAAAACAACAGCTTAAACATTCCGATGAGCATGTTCGCGTTTGGGCGATTCGCTTGCTGACGGATTCTTGGCCAATCGATGATGCGTTGGGACCAGTTTGGCTGTCGGAATCGGAACAGAAACGGATTGCGACCGAATCCAAAGAACTGATGAAGTCACTGGTTGGACTTGCACAGGATGATCCGTCGTCGATGGTTCGACTGACACTTGCATCGACTCTACAAAGACTGCCGGTTGCGATGCGTTCCGAATTGGGTTTGGCTCTCGTGGCCCATTCGCAAGACGCTGATGACCATAACCTGCCAATGATGATTTGGTATGGCCTGATACCTGTCGCAACGAATGACATCCAGCAGCTGGTTTCGGTCGCCGAGCACTGCGCGCTGCCCGATACGCTGCTGTGCCTGTCGCGTTGTTTGGCAGAAGAAATTGAATCGCACCCGGAGGCGCTGGACGGTTTGTTAAAGCTGGTTGCGAGATCCAAGAATACGGGTTACCAGTCGACTGTACTGAAAGGAATCTCCCAGGGGTTGGCCGGTTGGGCACGTGCGCCGAAACCAAAGTCTTGGGATTTGATCGTGAATCTAAAATCCGCTGAACTGGCAGGCAAAGTTCGAGAACTTAGCGTTGTGTTTGGGGACGGACGGGCAATGGACCAGCTGAAGCAAGTTGTGCTTGGCAAAACCGGTGCGCCGGACAGTTTGCGGCAGAGCGCCCTGGAGACGTTGATTTACAGCAAGCCGCCTGACCTGCGAGAGATTTGCGAAAAGCTCTTGAAAAACCAACGATTGAATGTCACCGCAGCGCGTGGGCTGGCCAGTTTTGATGATCCTAAAATTGGTGCTTTGCTGGTTGGTCGCTATCGAAACTTCCGGTCACCGTTTCACCCGCAAATAATGTCGATCCTGGTGTCGCGAAAGTCGTTCGCTCGGCCGATGCTCGAAGCGATTGGCAAAGGGCGGATTCCGCGTAGTGACTTGTCTGCGTTTCAAGTTCGGCAGATCCATGAATTCGGCGATGCAGAGTTGTCAAAGTTGGTCGCGAAAGTGTGGGGCGAAATTCGTGAGACTCCTGCGGAGAAAAAAGCGACGATCGAAAAATTGAAACGTAACCTGGATGCACAGACGTTGACCAAATCTGACAAGAGCAATGGGCGAGCGCTATTTGTAAAACACTGCCAGACTTGTCATCGCTTGTATGGTGATGGTGGCAAGGTTGGACCTGATATCACAGGTTCGGATCGTAGTAACTTGGATTATTTGCTGGGCAATATCATCGACCCTAGCTCGGTTGTGGACAAAGACTACAGGATGTCGATGCTGGCCACAGAGGACGGTCGTGGGATCAGTGGTTTGGTCGTTGACGAGACCGACAAGACGCTTTCGATACAGACTGCAACCGAGCTGATCAAGCTGCAGCAAGCTGACATTGTGCGGCGAAAGGTCACCGAAAAATCACCGATGCCCGAAGGCTTGCTGGATAACCTGACGGACAAACAGATAAGCGATCTGATTGGCTATCTGCAACATCCAACTCAGGTTGATTTGCCATCTAGCAAACGCTGAGGGTTTTTGGTCATCCATCGCAGTGCATCGTCGCGCGAAACGCCGACTTGGTTCACTAGCACATCGACCATTTGTGGTAGCGTCGTCGCGCAGCCGGCAAAGTGTTTGCGATCCGCTGACCAAGCCGCTCCGTCCTCGTCGACTTCGACGATCTGATCAGCTAGCTCGTATCGCCCGGGCCCCAGACCAGCTGCACTGATCGCGTCGGATACGATAATGATATTCTGATCAGGAATGATGCTCAGATAGTTCTTCAGCGCGAACGCTGGAATATGGTGCCCGTCTGCGATCAACGAACATGGCAATCGGTCAGCAATGCTAAGCACGCGTTGGACAATGTTATCGTGGCGGTGCATCTGTCCCGGACAAGCGTTCCCGAGGTGGGTGAACAGACACAGGCCGTTGTCGACCGCGCCCAATAGTTGATCGATCGACGCATCGCAGTGGCCCGCTGCAACGATCAGCCCTTGATCGGCCAACCACAGCGTGACCTTCGCGCCATCATCCATTTCCGGCGCCAAGGTGACTAGTTTTGCGTGGCCACCCGCCGCTTCCAGCAGTTCTTGAGCCATGGAAATCGATGCTTTGCAAACCGCCGACTTTGGGTGAGCCCCAACAAAGCCATCTTGGACGTTGATGAACGGGCCTTCAATGTGAATCCCTGTGATGACTTCAGCAAATTCAGTGTTCGTTTCGATCAGATTCGCGATGCGCCCAATCCGGCGAATCATGGATTGGCGATCGGCAGTAATGATCGTAGCCAGACATGATGCTACGTGATCAGCCTTCAACCGCTTCGCAACATGGCTGGCTTCATCGTCGGTCAGATTGTCCGAATTGAAATCGACACCCGCGTATCCATTCACTTGCAAGTCGACGAAATTCATGAAGCCAAAAACCGGTGTGTGTAGAATATCAAACAGTTTCGGCGGTCAACGGCTAGAACAACAAGCCTGTCTCGCTGCCATCGTCGATCTCGCGACGAACTTCGCGCAAGCCATACGCACATAGCTCGAAATGTTCGCTTAACCGATGCAGCAGATCGCTCGACGGACGGTCCTCACCACCTTCGATTTGCGCGGCGATCGCGTAAGCTCGCTTGCCGTGGCGACAATAATCCTTGAACCAATCCGCTGACGAATCCGGTTTGGACTTTCGCAAACTTTCAGGGTACATGCCAGACCAGAACAATGTAAAGTCGCCGATGTGACGGTGTACTTCGCGCTTTGCGAGGCCGATTCGCTTTTCAGCTTCGTACAACATCTGAAAAACTTCTGTGACCGGTTTGCCGTTGTTCTTGCGAACCCTGTGGAATGATTCGACTCGTACAAATCGCATCATCATATCATTCAGGTATTCGACAAGCTGGACATCTACCACACCGAGTTTCGAATGAAAGATAAACTCGTTTAATCCGCGAAAGAACTTGTCAAGTGTTCCTCGCTCTGGCGGGTCATCCGCCGAATCGTTTCGGTTATCAGATACCATTATCGGCCTCCTGGATCCTTGTCCTGAAGGTGTGCGCATCGGTCTACTGGTAATGGGTTATCAATTCCATCGGACTCGGGTCAAGCCGGATCATACGCACGACCTACTCCATTGTAGCTCGCGAATAGTCATCTAGCGTAAATTACGCTCGAACCCATAGAAAACGCAGGTTTTACCACCAATTTCCGTCGCTCGTGACAGGGACAGCTGGGCACCGCATTGACTCCAACGCCGATGCAATTTCGCTGACCGCCCAACTTAAATCATCGATCTCCAAACGATATTCAGGCCAGCGCCAACCGGATGGCCAAATTTGATGCGGCGCTGGCCAACGGGTGTCTTCGTTTGCTCGCTGAGTCCGCGCAACAAGTCGCGGAACTGTCGGCAAACTGGTTTGGTCGCTATCCAGTTCCGGAAGCTCGGGCAGGTACGCCGCCACCCACGGCTCGTCGACAACATCGATCGGATCGCCTGGCACCGCAGTTGCTTGGAGATCCGAAACGACACCTGGCACATTTGCCACGGCGCTCATGTTGGCCGATTCAGTGTTCGCTAAAAACGTTTTGATTCCGTAGTCCGCGCTTAGCGACTTGGCTATCTGATTCCTGGTACCAATATCACCAACCAAAGCCATCGACGGTACGCCTTGCGTCAAGTGTTTGGCAAGCCGCTGAAGTGTCCAGCCGAAACGAGGGTCCCGATAGTGTGGTGCGACATCACAGGCTGGCTGCAAAACGAATTGGCGAGCCGTGTACCTGGGGTGTGGAACGATCAACTCTGAAGCACCACCCACCAACGCGCCGTGCATGACAACGTCCAAGTCAATACTGCGGGAGTCCCATCGCAGCCTTCGTCGCCGACCAAGCTCCTGCTCGGTCGACTGCAGCACCGCTAATATCTCGCGCGCGGAACTATTGGTCTCAAACGCACCCACCGCATTCAAGAACGGCTCTTGCCCACTCGGCCCACCGACCGGCGGTGTTTCAAATAGTCGACTGGTTTTCAAAGGAGTGACAAACTCAATCGCATCGCACTCCACGATCTTGCGCGCAGCATCAGCGATCAACCGGTCACGGTCACCTAGATTGCTTCCAAAACTGATTAAACATTGCGCTGCCATTGTTCGGCGATGTTACCTCAGCCGACCAAAACACGGGAGGACTGATCGTCGTCTC
>CAYNNP010000288.1:0-5657 GCA_964398215.1 uncultured Pirellulaceae bacterium
CATGTCGCCACTCCGTGGCTGGCGAATTGCGGGGCAACATCAGTTCCTGAATGGTCAAGTAAATTACCTTGCCACTGAAATTGCGGCGTAAACAGTGCAGCGTTTTCAAAAAAACGCAACACCAAAACTAACGCTTCGGGTTACCAGAAAAGCGCAACTTCAAAAGGCGCACGCGATCATCTACGTCGGCACGTCCGCTGTGCGTTTTCCCTGCTCGCTGCGACAAAACGTGGCGATGGCGGCGACCGCAACTGGCATCTAGAATATTACACAGGTTCATCGATTTCCTTCAACGTTCCAGAATGACCATGCCTGCCGATCGTATCGCCGCCCTGCTTCTGATGTGCTTGATCCTTTGTCTGGGTTGCGAGCGCCCGCAGAGACCAGTCAACTTCGAGCCGAATTTGGTCCACGCAACCAAATTCCAAATCCGAGACGATCTACCCGTCGATCAACTTATCAGCGATACGACTTGGTTGGTTGACAATCTATTTGGAACACCAGACGCACCCAAAATCCCATCGGTCATTACCGACAACCCGGACTTGGCCGATGTGCTTTCCTTGGACCGACTAACTGTGGCCTCGGGTCCCATCGTCAGCGGTCGAGGACTTTACCGAAAACACTGCGCGAATTGTCATGGTGTCACCGGCAACGGCCGTGGCCCTCAGGGCGCGATCCTCAATCCCTACCCGCGAGACTACCGGATGGGGATTTTTAAATTCAAATCAACCTCGCGAGGCTCAAAACCGACCCGAGACGATTTGGCAAAACTGATCTCCGGCGGCATCACGGGAACCGCGATGGTCAAAATCCCAGGACTCTCCGACGAAGACGTTCAAGCGCTTGTCGACTATGTGATCTATCTGTCGATTCGCGGCGAATTCGAACGTGCCATGATCAGCGGCGCAGTCAACGATTTGGATCTGGAATCCGGAGACCGTGTCATTGATGTTGAGTTTGCGAAACTAGCGCAGGCAAAACCCGAAATGCTTGCTGAACTAAAGACGATTAACGATGACACCGACGCCGATGAACTAACGGGCTACGAGAAATTTCTGGCATTCGGCGAACGACTAGCTAACAATCCTGAACTGGCCAACGTCTTTGAAGCCAATGATGATGACCAAATCACCGCTTCCGCAATCGCTTTTGTCGCCGAAAGCTTTGCTGGTCGTCAAGCATTGGAACAGGAGATCTTGCGGAACGATCCGATTGACGGCCAAGAAACGATTGATGATTTAGTCGCTGATAACGAAGATGAACACGCAGACTCTTTGGTCACAGCCTTGCAAGAATCTGCTGCTGAACTGATCGTTGGTCAACACGATGACTACAAGGACATGAAAGAAGAGCTTGAGTCTGATGCGGATATGAAATCTAGGCTGGAATCTGTCAGCAAGCAAACGACCGCCGATCAACTGACTGCCTACGAGTTGTATGTCGAAAGCTACGAAGATATTGCGTTGGGTGAAATCGAGAGTCTTGCTGAGTCGTGGCTTGAGGCGTCAGAGAATATCGTTGAAGTTCCCCTGCCGCCTGCCGAGATCCCCGTGCCCAATTCGCATGCAGAGTACCTTGAACTGACAGGCAGCGACAAAGCACAATCGTTAGCCGACTCAGTCAAACGCGGGCAAGAATTGTTTGTTGGGAAAATTGCATCTTGCAGTAAATGCCACGGCAAAAAAGGGCAGGGTGACGGACAAACCAACGACTACGACGATTGGACGAAAGACTGGACTAGCCGGGTTGGATTGAAGCCCGAGAATCGAGAAGCTTTGGTGCCGTTGCTGGCTCGCGGAGCACTTCCGCCCAAGAATGCCAAGCCTCGTAATTTCGAAGCGGGGCTTTTTCACGGCGGGGATGCCTCGGCCGATCTTTACCGCCGGATCATGACCGGCATCGAAGGCAGCCCGATGCCAGCAGCCACGTTCGTCGAAGGACAATTCGAGCAAAACGATGTTTGGCACATCATCAACTTTATCCGCTCGCTGCAAAAATCCAAAAACCTCTGACCCGCGTCTTTCACGGGCAGAGCGTCATCGGCTGAATCAGGATCCGGATTCTTCCATGTCTTGAATGTACTGACGTAGTCGATCAAGTTCGTCCTCGACGCCTTTCAGTTTCAGCATGTTCTGGACACGCTTGAGCAGTTCGACTTTGTTGACTGGTTTGGTCAGAAAATCGTCGGTTCCTGCGTCGACCGCCCGTTCAATGTCTCCCAGTTCATTCAGCGCCGTGACCATCAGGATCATGACGCGTTCGGTTTCCTGGTTGTCCTTGAGTTGTTTGCAGACTTCAAAACCACTTAGCTGCGGCATCATGATGTCCAGCAAGACCAAGTCGGGATGGAAGCTCGCGACTTTGTCCATCGTGTCCTGACCGTCGACGGCCGTTTCGATCTCGCAATCGAATCCGACCAAGTACGCTTCCAACAACTCGCGGTTGGCGGCGTTGTCGTCAGCGATCAAAATCCTGTGTTTAGTATCTTCCGACATTGAATTGACTCCGGTTCAAGCTCGGTCAGCGGGGACAGGGAAGTTCTCGCAAAGTTGCTTCACCTCAGCACCAATCTTTTCGTGCACAGCTTTGTCATCGGATGCAGCCAGTGCTTGATGAATCCATTGCCCAATTTGTTTCATCTCGTCAACGCCCATCCCGCGTGTCGTCAAAGCTGGCGTTCCCAGCCGGACCCCGGATGGATCCATCGGTTTGCGAGTATCAAATGGGATCATGTTCATGTTGACCGTGATACCACACTCGTCCAACACTGCTTCGGCTTTCTTGCCACCAATTCCAAGTGATGTGACATCAACCAACATCAAATGATTGTCCGTCCCGCCACTGACAAGCGACAGGCCAGCTGACATCAACGAGTCGGCCAACGCTCTTGCGTTCGCAATGATCGAATTGCCGTATGCCACGTAGTCGTCCGCCATCGCTTCGTCAAAGCAAATCGCTTTGCCGGCGATGATGTGCATCAATGGGCCGCCTTGGGTCCCAGGGAACACGCTGCGGTTGATCCCTTTCAATGATTCCTCGCGGCACAGAATCAAACCGCTCCGCGGGCCACGTAGCGTTTTATGAGTCGTTGTGGTCACATAGTCCGCGACGGGAACAGGGCTGTTGTGGATTTTGGCAGCAACCAATCCGGCATAGTGAGCCATATCAACCAACAGCTTGGCGCCAACATCGTTCGCAATCTCAGCGAATTTGTCGTGAGGAATTTCACGAGGATAAGCACTCGCACCTGCAACGATGAGCTTGGGCTTATGCTCCTTTGCAAGCGCCGCGATCTGATCGAAATCCAGCCGATGAGTCTCCTTGTCGACTCCATACGACAGAAAATTGTAAAGCTTGCCGCTAATGTTCAGCTTCATGCCGTGGGTCAAGTGACCGCCCTGGGCCAAATCCAAACCCAGGACCGTATCGCCTGGTTCCAAGCAGGTTAGGTACACGGCAGTGTTGGCCTGCGACCCGCTATGTGGTTGAACATTGGCCGCCTCCGCACCGAACAACTGTTTTGCACGATCGATCGCCAATTGCTCGACCACATCGACATGTTGGCAGCCGCCGTAGTACCGTCGGCCAGGGTATCCTTCCGCGTATTTATTCGTCAGAACGCTACCAGCGGCTTCCATGATCGCGCGGCTTGTGTAATTCTCGCTGGCGATCAATTCCAGGCCGTTTCGTTGCCTCGTCGCCTCTGCGTCCATGGCGGCCCAAAGCTTGGGATCCTGTTGCTGTAGAACGTTCATTTAATTTGGGGAAAAGTGGGAAATTATTACCGCGTCTGGCGCGTTCAAAACGTGATTGTTGACCCGACGCAAGAGCCCGTCAATGCAGCCCGTATCGTGTTGGGGGTGCCGAACACTTCTGCCACAGCCAGGGGTGCTCAAAACGTTAGAATCTGCGGGTTAAGGGGATTTGGTAGATGGCAACGATTGGACGGCCCGGTAAGCTATGGAAGTAGCTCTTTGCAACCAGTTAGGTAATGAAATTGGCTCCTTCGGCAATGATCCTGGTGTTTTCCTGCACGTTGTAAAGTAGCGTTGACGGTACCTTTCCACGAACCAATTGATCGGAATGAAAAAACAACCTACCTTCCTTGTCGCACTTTTGTTGCTGACAATTCTGCTGCCCGTTTCGGCAAGCGCCGCCCTTCCTGCCTTTGCCAAAATTTCGGAAGGGTTCGAGAAGGTTGCCTGCGTTGATCTTCAATCATCAAGCCCCAAGGGCCTGTTCAACGTTTGGCAACGAAAGAAAGACGCTCAAGTTCTGCTCGAGTTGCCAAAAACTTATGTCGGCAAAAGCTACTTCATCGCTCTGACTCTCAGCAGTGGCGATCGCTACGCTGGTCTGCAGTCTGGCGAATGGGTTGTTCAATGGCGAAAGTACGATGAACGCCTGGCACTGATCGCACCGAACTTGACCATCAAAGCACCCGGTGAGCCCGAAGCAAAGGCTTCTGTGAAACGTTTGTTCACCGACCAAGTGCTGTTGGATGTACCAATCCTGGCAATTGGTCCCAACGGTGGTCCCGTGATCGATGGCGATTCGCTAATGGTCTCCAACGCCAGCCGATTTTTTGGCGCTGCGGTTCGCGTTTCAAATTCACGCATTCGATCAATCAAATCTGCAAAGGTATTCCCGCACAACACCGAGCTTGCTTTTGAAATCGTCGGTGCCGCTGGCCGATTCCAAACGCTTCACTACTCTCTTAGCGAAGTGCCAACCAAAACTGGCTACAAACCACGTAAAGCTGATGAGCGAGTTGGCTACTTCACCACGGCCTACTCCGACCTCAGTAAATACGACGACAAAGAAACTCGGATCCGATTCATCAATCGATGGCGATTGGAAAAACGCGATCCAAAACTAAAGCTCAGCCCACCCAAGACTCCTATCCGTTTCTACATTGAACACACTGCCCCAGTTCGATACCGTCGCTGGATCAAGGCCGGTGTGGGTTACTGGAACAAAGCGTTCGAGGAAGTCGGAATCGTTGATGCGATTGTTATCGAATACCAAGACGCTACGACGAAACAACACATGGAAAAAGATCCCGAAGATGTTCGGTACAACTTTATCCGCTGGTTGAACAATGACATTGGTACCGCGATCGGACCCAGTCGTGTTCACCCCGAGACCGGCGAAATCCTTGATGCCGACATCATTTTGACCGACGGCTGGATTCGTCACTTCAATTTCAACTACCACGACCTGATGCCCAAACTGGCAATGGAAGGCGTGAGTGCAGAAACCTTGGCATGGCTTGGACGTCACCCAAACTGGGATCCGCGTCTGCGAATGGCTGCGCCTTCGATGAAGAACTACCTGCGAAACAAATTCGCTGCAGAGTCTCAAGAACCAATGGCTGGATTCTCTTGGTCGAAAACTGATCCTTCGCTGATTGGTGACGATGAATACGACGGACTGATCGGAATGGTTAGCCAAAAGAACGGCTTGTGCATGGCCGCAAGCAGTCGCAGCATCGACTTGGCAATCGCTCGCTTGGACTGGCGACTTGCCCTTATGGATGACGACGCAAACGCCAAGAAAAAGCGTAAAAAGAAAAAGCCCGAAGACAAAGATGAAAAGGATGACGACAAGAAGGACTCCAAGAAAGCTGGCAAGGACGACAAGGACGAAGACGA
>CAYNNP010000288.1:5757-7240 GCA_964398215.1 uncultured Pirellulaceae bacterium
AAGACGACAAGGAAGATGACGATGACGACAAAGAAGACAAGGATGGCGACGACGATGACGACAAAAAGTCTGCCGATAAGAAAAGCGATGTCGAACTGCTTGATGGAATTCCAGAATGGTTCGTTGGTCCTTTGTTGGCAGATCTAGTCGCGCACGAAGTTGGTCACACACTGGGACTTCGGCACAACTTCAAAGCGTCTGCCCAAATGACTTTGGCTGAAATCAACAGCGAAGAAGTCAAGGGCAAGAAGACGATGGCTGCTTCTGTCATGGATTACATTCCGATCAACTATCGTCACGAAGCTGGCGACGTCCAAGGTGACTATGGAATGATCGATCTTGGTCCTTATGATTTCTGGGCAATCGAGTACGGCTATACGCTGGACGAGAAAAAATTGCCTGCGATCGTCAAACGTTGCAGTGAACCCGAACTGCAGTACGCGACAGACGAAGACACTAGCGGTCCAGACCCACTGGCACGTCGCTATGACTTTACAAAGGATCCACTGGACTATGCAGAGGAGCAAATGGAGCTTGCGAAAATCTATCGTGAGCGGATTCTGGACAAGTTCGTCAAAGACGGCGAGAGTTGGGCTCAGGCGCGACGAGGTTACGAATTGACTCTCGGAATGCAGACCAGGAACGGCAGCATGATGTCCAATTGGATTGGCGGTGCCTTCATTCATCGCGACAAGAAGGGTGACCCTGGAAACCGGCCGCCTGTCGAAGTTGTTCCTGCTGAACAACAACGTAAAGCGTTGCAGTTTGTGATTGACTATACATTCAAAGACGAAGCGTATGGTTTGACACCAGAATTGCTGGAGCGAATGAGTGTTAGTAAATGGCTGGACGCTCGACCTGGCGACATGAACAGCGAAGGTGCATGGCCGATCCACGATCGTATCCTGGGCGTGCAAGCTGCCGCGTTGACTTGGTTGATGAACCCAACAACGCTCCGTCGTGTTTATGACAACGAACTGCGTTTGCCAGAAGATCAAGAAACTCTCACGTTGCCTGAATTGTTGACGACAATCAACAAAGCGGTTTGGGAAGAGCTTGACAAGGAATGCCCAGCGGGAAGGAACGATCGCAAGCCGATGATTTCATCTTTGCGTCGCAACCTACAGCGCGAGCACATGCAACGCTTGGTTGACTTGATCCTTGAAACCAACGAATCGACCGCTGCTGCAAAACCAATCAGCAACTTGGCACGATTGGAATTGAAGGATATCAAAAAGAAGATCGACGCAAGTCTCAAGAAATGCGGCGCTAAAATGGATGCGTACTCCAAGGCTCACCTTTCAGAGCTAAGTGATCGCATCAAGAGTGCCTTGGATGCTGGTTACACCTACAACGCTGCCGGCGCAGCTGGTGGATTGCAGTCCTTGTTCCTTCTCGGCAAAGAAAAGAACGACTAGTTAACCACAGCTAGCCAATAAAAACAGAAACGCCAGCAGGCTCCTGCTGGCGTTTTTTTGTTGCT
>CAYNNP010000289.1:0-7140 GCA_964398215.1 uncultured Pirellulaceae bacterium
GGCGATAGCCCCGGTTTTCTGGTTGTTACGTGTAGGAACCGGAGCGATCGCCAGCGCTCACAAAAATAAATCAACAACCCCGCAAGACTTTCGGCCATTTCATCCCGCGGCGAAACTGCCGTAGTTGCGCAAACCAATCCATTTTTTTAAAACGCTTTGCGGATGTCATAAGTTCATAACCCATTGACCAAAGTTCCGGCGCACAAGCGTTTGCTTAGTACGGCCTACAGGCAGACTTCATTTATTCTTCTGAAGCTTTCACGGTGATTCGTGAAACGACTCCTTTGCTGATCGTGAAGAAAATACCGTCGTAGAAATGTGTTGCGTCGACAACTCGATCTGGATCTCCGTAAGCTGTTTTTACTTTCTCCAAAGTGTCTCCGAGTTTGACACCTTTGTTTGTGCTCCCGGAGAATGGTGACGTGGCCTGGATCAGCGACAGCGATTCTTGTTTGCCAAAGTAGAGTTTCAAACCGTTGCCATAGTCAAAATAGTGGCTCGGTTCGGTACCAATGATTCGCAGCGGCGGGCCGAGTAACGCTCGGGTGTCTTGGTTGTTGATTCCGATCGAGAGTTTTGTCGCTCCCAATTGGATTCCTTGCCCAGCTGACAACAGCGTTCGCGATGCATTCCAGTCCAAGAAAGATGCTGCGTTCCGTTCCTTTGGCACCTGTCGCAGTACGTCGATGCCTAGCTCTGGCACCTGCAAATGGTACCGGCCAGTGTCGTCCATTTCGACACGAATATTCCAAGTCACCGAACGTGTGAAATTGACCTCGTCATACTTCTCTTTCGCTGGTCCGTAACTTTGAATGCTCTCGTAAAGGCGGCTTGGTGGAAAGGGCCACTGCGCAACTTCGCCGTCTTTGCCAGCCACCGGTCCCACCTCAAGTTTCTTTTCAATGACACGGCGTTTGTATTTGCCCAAAGAGTAACTGGCATAGTGTTGGTCAGGAGCCTTTGATTGCCCAAAACTGCACTTGAACGCTTCAACGGCATAGTGCTGGGTTACCGCAGGTTCTGCACCCGGAGCCACATAGTTTGAAATTCGTTTATCGATCCGCTGAACCAGGTACTTTGATTCTGGACGATCGATGACGCAGTTGTGAAACAGATAGAACCACGATGTGTGCCGGTTACGCACAGCAACCGTTCCTCGCAATTGCTCAGGTGCGAACAGCAAATGAGCTGATGCGGTCCGGTAGACGGATGTCTTTGTCATTTTCTCGCGGTCGCGCCCAAACGTTGTCACCATGAAGCTAGTGCGGAGCGGCAACAGTTTGACAACGACATCTTGCTGGTCGCGATCGGTGTGTTTTTCTTGCGCCTCCGCAGCGCCAGTTTTTTCTTGTGCCAGCAACGAATTGCTGGACAATAGGCCGCTGAACGACAGGCACATGCAAACCAATAGCATGGCGAAAAATCGAAAGCAGATATGGGGGTGATGCATCTTTTGAATACTTTGGAGTGAGCGGTGTTGGCGGCACTACCATTGTAGCCATGTTGCCCCCAACTGGTTGCTGCTGAGGCATCGCTCCATGAAACGCACTCCATCGTGACCGTCTTGAACGCTTGGGTACATCGAATTTTTACAATCAAACGACTCGCCGGCATCGCACTTCACCATGTCGGCAATCGCATCGCGGTAGACGTTCGCGAACGCTTCAAAGAACGCTTCGGGATGTCCACCAGGCAAACGACACGCCGCAACCGCACCGGGAGTACTGTAGCTGGCATTTGGGTTGCGTTCGTAGATTTTTGTAGGTTGGCCCTGGGAGCGAACGAACAATTGATTTGGTTGCTCTTGTCGCCACGACAAGGACGCGTCAGTACCATCGATCTCGATCGTCAGATCGTTCAGCCGGCCATGAGTTACTTGCGACCATGTAATCAGCCCGGTCGCATTTCCTTCAAATTGAATGATCGAATGGCCGTAGTCATCCAATTCGTGATGGCGAGAATACGAATTCATTTTCGCCATCAGAGACGCAGGCTTCTGGCCTATCACAAAACTTGCAAGATGAAATGCATGTGTGCCAACGTCTCCCAGCGAACCCGCCAACCCATTGAGCTCCGGATTCGACTTCCAAGCTCCTCGAGCTGGCGTCTCTGCAGGATCCATGCCGTGCATCCAGCCTTGGACATAATTCGCTCGGACGGCGATCACGTCACCAATCTCGCCAGCGGCTACCATCTCGCGTGCCTGTCGCATCAGCGGATAGCCTGAATAATTGTGCGTCAACGCGAACACTTTGCCGCTCTTGGCAACCGCAGCAACCAATCGGTCCGCGTCTTCGATGCTTGTCGTCATTGGTTTATCGCAAACAACATGAAAGCCAGCCTCCAAGGCCGCGCAAGCGATCGCGCAGTGCGTATGGTTCGGCGTTGCAATGGAAATAAAATCGACGCGTTCGCCCTCAGGCAAAGCCGACTCTTTCTGAATCAGTTCTTCGGCGCTGCGATAGGCTCGGCTCGAATCGATGCCGAACTGTACCGCCGACTTGACCGACCGTTCTGGGTTGGAAGAAAACGCGCCGGTAAGCAATTCGGCTTTTCGGTCAAGCGTCGCTGCGGTCACGTGGACTTTTCCAATGAACCCGGCGCCGCCGCCACCAATCAATGCCATTCGTAGTGCTCGAAGACTCATTCCGCCTATCCAATTCCTGATAAATGCTGTTCCCGATTTCATTCTAGCGGCGAAAACCGATTCAGTTGGGAACCTCGGTCTCTTGACGCTCGACTTTGCACCAGTCGGTACCTAGATTAGTGCGATCTTGATTTTTCTGTATCCACGTTTGGTTTCGCCCAATGATTCGAATGAACAAAATCATTGCTATTCTTGTTCTTGCTGCCACCAGTCCGACGTTCTGTTCAGCGGAGGAGTTTCGTTTTGCCGATGGCGATCGAGTCGTCTTGCTGGGTGACGCTTTGATCGAACAAGAGCAGTATTTTGGCTGGGTGGAAGTCATGTTCACAGCCACCCACGCGGACCGCAACGTTTCGTTCAAAAACCTTGGGTGGAGCGGAGATACGCCAGCGGGGCAGTCACGGTTTGGGCTTAGCCTAATGCAAGCAGGACGTGCACCGGCGAATGAAGGGTGGAAACAACTTGTCAAACAACTCGAGCTCACCAAACCGACGGTTGTCGTGTTTGGCTATGGGATGGCCAGCGGAATCGAGAATGCCGAAGTTGGCACGACTCAGTTTCGGAAAGACTTTCAGCGTTTGATTGACAAAGCCAAAGAGGTCTCACCAAACGTCCGGTTTCTTTTTCTGACTCCAATCGCTCCGACTGATTCAGCAATGAAGTACGCGGATTCCGTCAAGGCGCATGCGGAAGTCATCAAAGTACTTGCAGCTGAAACTGATAGCCCCGTTGTGGACTTGGCGAAAATTGGCATTTCGCCGGAGCATCGAAAGGATGCGATTCATTTGAACGACAGTGGTTATCGCGAAGCCGCCCAAGCGATCCAGTCGTCGCTTGGTTGGGAGAATGTTGAATGGCAAAAAAACGCGGCGGTCAAATCGTTGCGCGACGTGATTCTCCGCAAGAATACTTGGTGGTTCCACCGCTCTCGGCCCGCCAACATGGCTTATGTGTTTGGTTTTCGCAAACATGAACAGGGTCAGAATGCTGTCGAGATCCCTAAGTTTGATGCATTGATCGCCAAGGAAGAAAAACTGATCGGGTCACTTCGTTCGCTTCAGCCAAGCGAGTTGCCCAAAGCAGAACCGACTAAGAAATCACAGTACGCCAAGTTCACGCCGCAGCCCACGCCGGAGTTCACGGTCGCGGATGGTTTGGAGATCAGTCTCTGGGCTGAAAACCCACTGCTGAACAAACCCATCCAAATGAATTTTGATCCACAGGGTCGTTTGTGGGTCGCTAGCAGCGAAGCCTATCCGATGATCGAAGTTGGTCAGGCGGCGCCGGACCGTATTTTGATTTTGGAAGACAGTACGGGCGATGGCAAAGCGGATCGGTCAACGGTGTTCGCAGAAGACTTACTGATTCCAACTGGCGTCATCCCTGGCGACGGTGGTTGCTATGTTGCCCAAAGCACAGATCTGCTGTTCTTGAAAGATACCGATGGTGACGGCAAGGCCGATCAGAAAACGCGCGTCTTGAGCGGCTTTGGAACCGAAGACACGCACCACAATCTACACACGCTGCACTGGGGCCCGGATGGTCGGCTGTATATGAATCAGTCGATCTACACGCGAACGGATGCGGAGACTCCACATGGCATCGTGCGTCTGAAAGCCGGCGGTGGTTTTCGATACGACACACAGACGATGCAAGCAGAAGTTTTCTTTCGCGGTTTGGTCAACTCTTGGGGGCACCAGTTTGATTCGCATGGGCAGTCATTCCTGACCGACGGAGCGGGTTTTAACGGGATTGCATACAGTTTTCCTGGTGCAACATTCCGGCCAGTTCCTGGCGCAAGACAGACGCTTGGGCTTATCAGTCCGGGTCGCTATCCCAAGTTTTGCGCAATGGAAATTATCAATGGCGATACGTTCCCAGCAGAGTGGCACGACACGATCGTGACCTGTGACTTTCGCGCCAATCGTGTGACGCGATTCAGTTTGGCTGATGACGGTGCTGGTTTCGTGACAAAACAAGAATCCGATTTATGCCGCACCTCGGCAGCGACCTTTCGCCCGATCGATGTCAAACAAGGACCTGATGGGGCGTTGTACATTGCGGACTGGTCGAACCCAATTATCAATCATGGCGAAGTCGACTTTCGAGACCCCCGACGTGATCGTTGGCACGGTCGGATTTGGCGGATCGCAACCAAGTCGGCGGATCCAAAACGAAAACAAGATCTAACAAAACTGTCGAACCAAAAGTTGTTAGACAACCTTCAATCCGATGATCGTTACACTCGCGATCAATCTCGGCGCGTTCTGATCCACCGTAGTGAGTCTTCGGAAGTGACAGATGCCGCGGCAGCTTGGATTGCGAATCAAACTGCGCCAAAGTTCAAATTGCAAGGTCTGTGGTTGGCGCAAGCCCTAAAGCTAAAGACGGACCCGGTGCTTCAGCAATTGTTAACTGACAGTGACGCTCGCATTCGTGCCGCTGCCGTCCGAGTGCTCGGCAATACATCGACGCAGGGCGATGTTGCGCTGAAACTTTGCCGACAAGCCATTGCCGACAGCAACCCACGTGTTCGCCTCGAAGCGATTCGAGCGGCCGCGAAAATCGGTGGTGTCGAATCGGCGCAGGTTGCACTTCAAGCTACTGAGCAGCCGCGCGATCGCTTCATTGATCATGCACTGTTCCTGACGATCAACGAACAGTCAACGCAGCTGATGCAAGCGATCACAAGCGGCGATTGGGAGCCAAGCGACGCACAGTTGGAAACCGTGTTAACGGCGATACCGTCTGCACAAGCAACACAGTTTGTTGCCAAGCACCTGGCCGAATTCGGTATTCCTAAAGACGGCAAAGGTCCATGGATCGAATTGGTGGCAAAGACGGGAAGTCCGGCTGAGCTAAAGACGCTGTATCAACAAGTGCTGAACGATGGATTTGACCGCGACGCAACTCTCCGAGTACTTAAGTCGCTTCAGGAAGCCCAGCGATTGCGAAAGATCCGTCCAGCTGGTGGCGCTGCTGGAATCTCAAAACTGCTGAATGGTTCGGATCCGTTGATCACAAAATCAGCGATTGAACTTTCCGGTCTTTGGAAGCTCCGTGGACAAGTGGGAACGCTGGGCAAGACGATCGCAGATCCCAAGAAAACACTCGATGTTCGCACGGCGGCTGTTTACGCTCTGCGCTCAATCGGTGGTCCCGAATCCGCCAATTCCTTGTACCAAACCGCCACGAAAAGTGACGCCGGGGCACTGCGGAAACATGCTGTGATTTCACTGGCACGCCTGGATATTGGCCGGGCAGCTTCACCATTCTTTGAACTCTTGAACCAAGTTGAAACAGAACAGCAGGGGCTGGAGCTGTGGCGTGGCGTGATGGTCGATAAACGAGCCGGCAAAACTCTGGCCAAAAAGATAGGCGATGTAAAAATCACTGAGACAGCTGCTCGTGCAGGCATTCGAGTGGCAAGGGAAGCGGGCCGCAAGGAACCGGAGTTGGTCGCTGCATTGAATCCGCTGACAGGCATTAACATGACAGCGAAAAAGATGACGCCACAAGAAATGGCGGCACTGTCGGCTCGGGTCGCGAAAGAAGGTGACCCGCATCGTGGCGAAGACATCTACCGCCGCAAAGAACTCGCTTGCATCTCCTGCCACGCAATCGGTGGCGTTGGCGGCAAGGTTGGTCCCGATATGACAAGCTTGGGTGCGAGTGCTCCTACCGATTACATCACCCAGTCGTTGTTCGATCCCAACGCAAAGATCAAGGAAAATTACCACAGTGTGATTGTGGCGACCGACGACGGCACCGTTAGTGGGATCGAGGTGTCTAGCACCAACGAAGAAATGGTGCTCCGCGATTCGACAGGGAAACTGATCAAGATCGCGATGGACAGTGTTCTTGGAAAGAAGAATGGGCCATCGCTAATGCCATCAGGCGTGGTTGATCGCTTGAGTCGCGCGGAGCAAATCGATTTGATTAGTTTTCTGACAAAGCTTGGTAAGCCCGGTGACTTTGACGCCAGCAAGGCGAACGTGGGCCGCGTCTACGAGATTTTTGCGGGTACGCATCGGATTGAACAACAGGGCGCGGAATTGATCACGAGTGGAAAGCGTACCGAAGGCTGGAAACCACTAACGTCTCGTGTCAGCGGAGCGATCACCAAACAAACGATGGAAGAAATGACTAGGCAACCGGTGAATATCGGGCTTGTCAATGTTTATCTCCGAACCGAAGTGCAAGCCACGGCGGCAGGCGACGCAACATTCACTGTTGAAGGCCCAGCCAAGTCGGCACTTTGGGTCAACGGAAAACGCGTGAAAGGTGAATCGATTTTCAAAGCAAAACTTGCCGCTGGAAAATCGACGATTCTGGTTCGTCTGGACCCCCGCGCTCTGCCAGATAATTTTAAGCTCAAATCGTCAGACGTCTCTTTCTCATTCGAGTGAGCCGCAGATAATTTTGGACGCGAAAAACGAGCCGAAAGTCGCGCGCGACTTTCGGCTTCCTTGTCCACCAATCGTTTTTGGGAT
>CAYNNP010000290.1:0-7136 GCA_964398215.1 uncultured Pirellulaceae bacterium
AGATTCTTCAGGTTGCATGCGGTGCAAAAAGTACACGTTGATGTTTTCACGAAACATCCAACGACGTGGTTTTCGCAAACAAAAGCAGATCTTCCGGTATCCAACAATGTTATTGTTGGAAACAATCCTTTGGTGCAATGACTACCAAACGCCTCGTCGTCTTCGCTGTTAAACGTTGGCCTTGAATGTGTAGTCGGTTTGGTTTCGCAATTTCAACGATGCGGGATAGCGATCATCCACAACGCTCTTGTTCAAGGTCCGATGATTCTCGCTCCGATAGCGATCTAAGCGTCTTTGGGGGAGACCAACAGGTGGCATTGTTTCGTTGCTAGTGGCAGCGCGTGAGCAATGCCAAACCATTCTCGCCGCCAAAAACGACTTGAGTGCAGATGGCCTTGTAACAGCAGTTCCATTTGTTTTCACACGCAATTCGTTGCTTCTGTCTGGTTCTATTTGGAAGCCTTTATGTTTTGGGTGCGTCGTTGGATCTGTTTCTTCTACTGCTTTGTAGTAGGGCTGGCGTTTACTTCAGCCCAAGCACTTTTGGCACAGGAACTATCGCTCGATTCACTTGGTCTCGAACAACCTAGCGCAACGACTAAATTGAATCTGGACGACTTAGGCACAAGCGGTACCCACTCGGGCAGTCAGAGAGTTGCAGCAATCGCTCCGCAGCGATGGTCCGACAACTTGAGATTTGCCACCGATCTTTCGATTCGGTCTGTCTACGATGGCCGATCCGGTGATTTTGGTGTTCTGCTGTTCGCCGGTATCGATCTGCACAAAGTCTTTACCGACGACGAAGGTGATTGGGGAACGCTAATCGCACAAAACTATCTTGTTTACAACGAAAATGTACACACAGTGTCGCGTTTCGACCAAGGCTTTGATCTTGAGTATCGAATCTTCAACTTCAATTTCACTCGCTTTGGCAAAGGCAAAACCAATTTTCGAATCGGCCACTTTGAAATCCCATTTGGCCTGGAGCAGGTCATCAATACAAACGGAACGCTGCGACAGTACCTGCACGAACAAAACTTGGGCGTCAAAACGGACTGGGGCATAACATTCAACGGTGTGCGCGAAGAGATCGAATATGAATTGGGTCTAAGTCGAGGGTCGGGAAACAACTGGCGGCGCCGAAACGATCCTTACATCATTGCCGGTCGTGTTGGCACATCGCGCGACAACCCAATCACCCTTGGGTTGTCCGGCCTGCACGGCGAAGTACTCAATCGCAAGACCGGCGGCGGAACGACCAGACGTTCTCGTCTAGCGGGCGACTTCATATTTACCGATGAACGCTTCATTTGGCTGGGCGAAGTATCGGTCGGTTTTGAAGATGACAACAGAGCCTATTCGGCACTCTGGGAAGTCGACTGGACGGACCCAGAAGAATCCTTTCTGGCCTACAACCAACTATCCGTTCGAGGCTTTGGCGACCTATTGAGATGGGACAACGAACTGCGAAATTCATTTGGCATTCGCTGGACGCCTAATACCAAGTGCGCGGCAAGTGGACAGGTGACACACTTCTTTGACGCTCTGGCAGGTGCTGGGCGCGGAACGACTTTGGAATTGCAATTGCGTTACCGTTTTTAGTGACAAAACCAATCATGAAAACACTGAAAAATCTGATCTCGATTCTACTGTTTGCGTGCGTGCTACTAAGTATCGCCTTTGCGACAACCAAGTGCTGCGCGCAAGCGTTCTGTGCACTGCGCGACCCAACTGCTCGGATTTACGAACTGTATCCAGAAGCGTCGTCCTACCGATCACTTGTTCGGACGATCAGCGAAGACACGCGGCAATACGTCGGATCCAAGCTGCCCTTTACAATTCACTTCAACGAACTTGGGCGGCACACGCTTTATCTGCCTGTGAAGGAAAAGCAGCCTCTGGGATTGGTGCATGCCCGATCTGAAGCGGGGGCGTGGGGGCTGACGGAAATCGTCTGGTCGTTATCGCCGGATTTGGTCGTCCAAAATTTCGAATTCCAGCGATGTCGATCCCGCAAACGAACTGCCGTCGAAAATCGTGCGTTCAAAGAGCAAATCATCGGCAAGGACTTTAATCAGCTGCAAAAACTGCTGACCCCACGTGGCGATGCGCTTGCGCAAAACGGTGTCAAAGTGGATCCGGCGGCCAGGGAAGTCGCTGTGAATGTCATTCGGTCTGCTTTGAAAACCATCACGGTAACACAATACGCTTGGTCTAACGAATTGAAAGTGATTCAGCCCCTGTATCACGTTCACAGCGCTTTTGCAGAAACGCATCGTATCGAACAGGTCAGTCAGCCTTATTCCCAAAGCGTCAAAGATGCTGTCCGCAAACTGTTTGGCGCGGACGCTAAAACGGGAGTCAATCAACAGCAAGTTCAGATGTTCAAAGGCTTTCACGCAAACGGCCAGGTTTCTGGATACGTTATCCGAACACCTTGGCAGATGCAGCAAATGCGATTGGATTTGTGGTGGTACGTCAATCCAGATGGCGAAATCACAGCTGTTAAATCGCAAGGCGGCTGGCCCGAAAAAGATACCGCCAAAGCGTTTGAAGATATCCCAGGCATGAAGTTTGAAAAGCTTGAAAATTGCAGTGCGGCAGCCGAGTTGGCTGGTGCCGAAGTCATGCTGCTGGTGAAAGCGAACGCTAACGGTAGCCAAGCAAAACCATGAAAGTTCGTACGCACATCTTTCTGTTGATTGTTGGCTGCAGCTTGGTTGGTCTAGCGGTCTTCTTTATCAGCGCGCGGCTAAACCAAAGTGAGCGGGAGTTGGCCAATAAGGTCAGCGAAGGGATGTTGGTCTCTCGCGACATCGATAGCATGCAGCGCGTCTTTGGACAGTGGATGTTGCTTTCTGATCTTATTCTTGGCTCTGACGTCAGTTACCTCTGTGATGGGGCGATACAACAAGGAAGCTTGTTTGCGGAATTGACCGAGAGCGTGGACGAAAAGACTGGTCACACCCAACACGAATCTATCCGCAAAATACGCCGATTTACGACGCAGCACCAACAAAGGTTAAGTCAGGCTCAAAAACTAGGGCATCTCGATCGCGAATCGAAACTATTTGACATGCTGGTTCAACTGGACACCGATTCTGTGTTGGCCGTAGACGACTTGCAAAAACTGAAGAGTGATTTCCACGCCGAGGTCGAGCAAAACAAACAGCTTTTACAAAAGCGACTGAACTCAAGCCGTGGTACTGACGCGAGCCTTGCCTGTGTGTTTCTTGTCATCGTCATCGCATTGTGGATATGGATCAGTTCGATGCTCAGCCACCCGATCAGCAAGTTGGCGTTAGAGTCACAGATCGATCGAAAATCCGAAAGGCGATTCGAGGTGAAATCGCACTATCCTGCCGAAGTTCAGCAGCTTGCGAAATCGTTTGCAGATTTGGTGGCGGACCTTGAGTATCAGATTTCGGAACACGAAAAGACACAAATCGAGCGAAAAAGGCTGCACCACGAGTTGATGGAAGCATCACACAAGGCTGGCATGGCGGAGATCGCTTCAGGAGTTTTGCACAACGTCGGCAATGTACTCAACAGCGTGACTGTTTCGGCCAGCATGCTGAAGTCCTCACTTGCCAGCAGCACTGTACCGCGACTTGTGGTTGCCAGAAATTCACTGATGGAACACAAAAACGATTACGCCGACTACCTAGAGCGTGACCAGCGTGGCGTTCACTTTCCCGCCGCACTGGATTACATCACTAACGAATTGGTCAAAGACCACACGGTGTGCACCAACGAAACGCAACAACTGATAGAAGACCTGTGTCACATCAAAGAAGTGATTCATGCGCAGCTCAGTCGAGCACATTCCACGGGAGTGATTGAAGTTTTTTGTTTGATGGATTTGGTGCAGCGGTGCATCGAGATCAATCAAGACAAGGCTGACAAGGCACACGTGAAAATCGTCGTTGAGTGCCCCGAAACACTGAATGTCACATCGGAACGCAGCAAGGTTCAACAGATCTTGATCAATCTAATTTCCAATTCAATCAATGCGTTGGCAACCTGCGATAGGCAGCAACGGCATGTTCGAATTGTCGTTTCCCAACAAGAATCGGATGTTGAAATCCAAGTGCGGGACAACGGCACAGGCATTCGATCCGACGATCTGAAAAAGATCTTCATGCAAGGTTTTACTACTCGAAAGGAGGGCCACGGGCTTGGCCTTCACACTTCCTCGCTTCAGACACAAGCACTCGGTGGCAAACTGGTTGCTACCAGCGATGGTCCTGGCACTGGAGCCACATTCAAGCTAACAATTCCTCAAATGCTGACTGAATTATGCAAAGTTTAAATATCGAACCGAGACGGATCTTGATCGTTGATGACAATTCCAACATCCACAACGACTATCGCAAGGTTCTGCTAAGACACACGCAAAATATCATTGACAACGACGCTGCCGCCGCATTTTTTGGCGAACCCGTTTCCAATCCGCAATCCAAAAATGTGCGAATCAGTGTCGAAATCGATTCTGCGTTGCAAGGACAGCAGGGACTGGAAATGGTCAATGAAGCTATCGCGCAGGGCAGGCCTTATTCGTTGGCATTTGTTGACATACGAATGCCACCGGGGTGGGATGGAATTCGAACGATCACCGAATTTTGGAAGGTCGCGCCGGATCTTCAAGTCGTCGTATGCTCTGCCTACACCGACAACCGTTTTGATGAGATCTGCCGAGAACTCGGCCACACCGATAGCTTGCTGGTTCTGAAAAAACCCTTTGATGCAATCGAAGTCTATCAAATCGCGGTAGCGATGACGGAAAAATGGACGCTCAGTCGCAAGGTCCGTTTTCGACAAGAAGAACTGGAACAACTTGTCCAAGCGAGAACAAATGAAATCAGGAAAGCGGCGCTGGAGGATCCGCTTACGGGACTGGCAAATCGAACAATGTTCAACACCAGCCTAGATGCAGCGCTGAAACAAACGCGTCGCTACAAATCGCCGTCAGCATTGATTCTGATTGATGTCGACTTCTTTAAAGAAATCAATGATTCGTTGGGGCACCCGGCCGGTGATCAACTCCTGACGGAACTCGCGCGTCGGCTGCGATCGGTTGCCAGAGAAACGGACACGGTTGCCAGACTTGGTGGTGATGAATTCGGGATCATTATCACACGCATCGGCAAGCTCAGTGACTTACGCTCGATTCTAGATCGAATCGAAACTGCGATTCGAAAGCCGTTCGATTGGGAAGGGCAACAGTTGGAGGTTACATTCAGTATCGGGATCGCGGTTGCATCCGAAGACGGCACCGATCCCGAAGAAATCATGCGCTGCGCCGACATGGCGCTGTACAAGTCCAAGAAAAATGGACGCAATAGCACAACGTTCTATCACGAAGAAATGAACAAAGAAGTGCTGGAATTGCGTCGGATTCAGGCTGACTTGGTCGAAGGTTTGGTGAACGACGAATTTATATTGCACTACCAACCGATCTTTTCTTGTCAGTCAAAAGAAGTTGTCGAGTTCGAGTGTCTGATACGGTGGATTCACCCCAAGCATGGGTTGATGATGCCAGGGAGTTTCTTGCAAGTCGCCGAAGAAAGTGGGCTGATTGTCGATATCGGACGGTGGGCGCTGCAGAAAGGTTTAGAAACCGCAAGCACGTGGCCCAAGCATATTAAACTTGCTGTGAATGTGTCTCCGGTTCAGTTTCGCGAAAGGAATGACATTTTCACAACCGTGATGACATGTCTGGAAAACACCGGAGTGCATCCGAATCGCTTGGAGCTGGAAATCACTGAGACAATTTTGCTTCATGACATCGACTGGGCGGCAAAAGTAATCACGAAATTGCGTGATGCGGGAGTCTCTGTCGCACTCGATGATTTTGGCGTTGGGCATTCATCGCTGAACTACCTAAAGAATCTGCCCTTTGACAAAGTGAAATTGGATCGATCGTTCGTGATGATGTCGGAAACTTGCTCCAAGTCGCGCGCGATTCTGCATTCGGTCGCAACACTTGGCAAAGACATGGGGATCGTTGTTCTAGCCGAAGGGATCGAAAACGAAGATCAATTGGAATTGATTGTGAACGCTGGATTTTCAGAGGTACAAGGATTCTTGCTGGGAAAACCAACCGCCAACTACAACGCGTTCATAACGGACCAAAAGCCTTCGACTTCGTTCATCAATCTGCCAATCAGTCCCACCTCAAACACGCCAAACCTGAACTGACCAGGGTCTGCGGAGTTGTGTGAAGAGGGATCTATGCGTAGATCTTTCTTAGCACTGCTTTTCGTTTGACTGGCGTAGGTCGACTGCAATGTCAGATAGCGCATCGAATAGTGGGTCATCGTTGGGCCCACAAAATCCCCAGTGGCTATGTCGCCGCCAGCCCTCTGCGTATTCGAAACGACCGCCGCTCAGTTGTCCCATTTCTGCACTTACGTCTCTTAATGTCTGCAAGTAACTGTCTTGCCCCTGGCTTTCATCCAGCCATTGTTTTTGGCTCGCGTGACATGCCAACGCCTGAACTTTCTGTTGCACGACATCGGTGTCATCGGTCAAGAAATGGGGGCGAACCGGTTCGCCCAGTGGTGTTTCGTGGCCAACGGGCTGGCAATGGTAGACGCTGACCGGATCCATGAACACATCCACTGGTGGATCGCTGACCAAGTTCGGCATGCCGTGAGCAAATGCTGCGCTGACTGCAAGACGACAGGCGATGGTATGATCTTCCATGTAATCGACTGGGGGATGCGTCAACACAATCGATGGTTTGGCCATTCGCACGATCGCCGCGACCTTCTTTAGGTTCTCGGTTGTGTAAGCCGCTTCCATGTCTGGGTAGATCGGAGGATAGAATTTCGCGCTCAGTACCTCGCAAGCATCTTTGGCTTCTTGCAATCGTGTTGCGGCGCACTCAGCAGGACCCAGCACAGTGGAGCCTCGCGAACCGTCGCACAAATTCACGTAGTGCAGGTCCCAGCCACGCTTGCCAAGTTGCAGCATCGCGCCGGCCATGAAGAATTCGATATCATCAGGATGTGCCGCTATCGCCAAAACAGATGGCATGGATTTCTCCGTGGTGTTTGCTGCTTTTTGAACTGCCAAGGAGTATCAGTTTAACTTTTTTACCACGACATCTGAAAGCCCGTAGCGGAAGTCGT
>CAYNNP010000291.1:0-7102 GCA_964398215.1 uncultured Pirellulaceae bacterium
CGGTACTACAAACAAAAAACTCACAGCCTCTCCGGCCTAAAAACTCACGGACTCTTGAGGGGTTTGGACTAAGTCGTTTAACCGGTAGTCGAAGGCGCACGTGATCATCTAAGCCGGCACACGCGTGCGCCTGTGGCTACCGGTTAAACGAAATAATGCATGTCGCTGACTCGACATTCGCTACAGCAGATTCAACGTTTGGCTACTTTAGGTCCATAGTCCATGGCATTTCGCCAGCGTAGAAGTGCATGGCTTCGCGTAGCCAGTTGACGGGATTTGCATTCTGTTGCTCGGCTAACCGATTGGACTCCTTGGCTGCTTCGGTTGCTTTGTCAAAAGATCTGGCTCGTGCATAGGCGACACTCAGGATTGCCATTTCGTTGAAGCCCTTCGCGTTGGTGAGTTCAACTGCGCGTTTTGCATGCGAGAGCGATTTTTCTGCATCGTGAAATTGCTCGTCGTTCGCACCGCCAAAAATTGCGGCTAAATTCAGATGAGCTACTGAATTGTCCGGATCAAGGTCAAGCAACTTTTCATAGTCTGCGATTGCTTTTCCTAGCATGTCATTGCGACGTAGGAGATGGGCGCGTTGAAGGAGTGTGCGAGTTTTGTTTGGGTCCGCTGCCAAGATACTGTTGAAGTCATCAAGCGCTTTTTCGGTATTCCCCAATCGTGTGAAGGTATAACCACGCGCGTGCTTGACGCCCAAATCGGAAGGATCTTGCTTCAGGGACTCGCTGTAGTCTTTGACCGCTAGTTCGTATTTTCCCAAGTTCAGAAAACAATCACCGCGAAAGCTGAATTTGCTAGCAGTAGGATTCTGAGCCCCAATCATGACGCTGAGCGCCTGTGCGGCCAAGGCGTATTCAGACAGGTTGTAGTGTGCTCGAGCCAGATTATAGGTGGCATCCATGTCCATTGGTGCCAACTGAATGGCAGCCAAACTGTCCCGTTTTGCGTCTGCATATTTTTCTAGCTGCAAACTGACAAACGAGCGATTGCATAGACATCCAAAGTGTTTGGGGTCTCGTTTGAGTCCTTCGCTGTAAACCTCCCTTGCTTCTTCCAACAATCCCGCGGCACTGCAAGCACGTCCCAGGTCGAACCACCCGGTCGTCCAATCGGGGTCAAGCTCAGTGACTTTTTTCAGATCGTCTACTGCGTTATCGAATTGCTTCATCTCCAAGTACAGCCGACCACGTCGTGAATACGCGAAGTCATCTTCTGGGGCGATGTTAATTGCCTTGGCAAAGTCCTCCAGCGCCTTTTCGGTCTCACCACGTCGTGTCCAAACCTGTCCCCGATTGGCGACGTACAAAGATTCTTTGGGATTCTTTTCGGCACAGAATTGAAAATCTGCAAACGCTTTGTCCAGTTGCCCTAGGTCCATTAAGTGGATGCCACGATCGTTGCGATAGGTAAGTTTCGCGGGGTTCATTTCAATCGCGTTGTTGTACGATTCAAGTGCTTCTTCGTCACGTCCTAAGTCATCAAGCGATTCGGCCAGATTGAAATGCGCAGATGCAAGAGTTGGTTTGAGTTCCGTAGCTCTTCTAGCAGAACTCGCTGATTCTTCGAGCTGGTTTAGGTTTCGCAAGCACACAGCCTGATTCGACCATGCTAGCGCAAAACCGGGCTCGAGCTTGATTGCACGACGGCAGATTTCCAGTCCTTTCTTGTTTTCACCCATCCCGATCAATGTGGCGGCCAGATCGCTCATAGTTCTTGCATCATTGGGAGCAAATTGCAGTGCTTTGGAAAAATCAGATTTAGCTAGTTCGCCTTGGTCCATCTGAAAGTAGGTTCGGCCACGCGAAAGATAGTTCTTGCTGTTTCCAGGGTTCACATTGATGGCAGTAGTTAGGTCGGCGATGGCTTTTTCTAGATTGCCACTGTGTCGGTAGGCAAGGCCACGTCCACGGTACAAGAAATCGGCTTTGTGAATTCGGAGTGCCACCGTAAAGTCTCGAATCGCCTGATCAAACTTTTTTTGCTGGATCAGGACTGCGCCACGATTGTTCAGCGCCATGACGTCTTCTGGGTTGATTTCTAACGCCCGCTCGTAGTCGTCTAACGCTTTTTCAAATTCACCAAGTTTGTCGTATGCGAATCCACGGTTTACATAGAGGACGGTAGTCTTTTTGATTTGCAGGCCATGCGTCGCAGCATTGATCGCATCTTGAACTCGATCCATCGAAGAGAAGAGTTGGCTTCGCGCAACGAAAACATTGACCTCGTTGGGGTGAAATTTGACCAATTGGTCAGAGAACTTCAGTGATTGTTCGAAATCGCCTGTAGCATGAAAGCTAGCTGCCAGAGAGAATAGAGTTTGGTAATCCTTTGGGGTGTTTTCCAGTTTCGCTTGCATTACTTGTTGGGCAATTGGTAGCGAACGAACGGTATCTTCCTTGACCCAGCGCTGGTAACCCTCTTCGTCAACCACAAGACGTTTGCCATCTTGTTTGTCGATCACATCAACAACTTCGCCTTCTGTCATGGCCGGCAAGTCCCCCTGTGCCAGCGTCGTTTTCATGATCATTCCAGTATAGGGAGGCACCAGATGCTCGGGTGCATCGGCAACCGGTTGATCGGGCGGTGGCTGCAGGGCTTTCCTTTTTGGTGGTTGTGCGATTGCGGCAGAACCAATGGTCAATATCAGCAATATGAAGCAGGCTGAACGATACATGGCTTTCTCTCTCTATTGATTTCATGCGGCACTGGCCGCGGATATTATGTTCAAAGTTTTTGGCCGGTGAGCTATGCCCACCATGTAACTGGCGTTCTAGTTTTTCAGCATCGGCGGCTTGCGATCTGCATAGCGGATAAGGTCAGATTCGATTTCGCTTCGCAGTGCATCTGTTTTTGCCAGAGTCAATGCCTGCTTGGCGTACTTGGTCGCTTTTTCAAAATCACCGTTTGACGCGTGGCTGGCTGCAAGATTTGCGATCACCCAACCGTCTTGCCATTTCGTCAGTTCGGCAGCCATGGTGATGTATTTCAACGATAGCTTTGCATCGCGGACCTTCGGATCTGGGCATCCTGCCAAGAGCCACGCATAGTTGCCTAACAAGGAAGAATCCTGGTCTCCACCAGCTTTGATAGCGCGTTCGTAATCCGATTTTGCTTCTGCATAACGATCGAGTTTGAAACCGTATGCGTAGCCGCGCCAAGTGAGTGCGAACTGATAATCAGGGTCTAACTCTATAGCCTTGGTGTAGCTGGCAACTACTTGGGTGTAGTCATCCTTATTCTCCCAGCAGATCGCTTGATTCGCGTACGTCCATTGATCTGGTTTCAGTTTCAAACCCTGAGCTTGATCCATCAGCGCTTGGTCATACTTCTTCAAGTCCATCCAGCAACGCGCGCGTTCTTTCCAAGCACCATCGTTGCCGGGTTCTAGGCCGATGATGGCCGTGTAGTCTCGAATCGCAAACCGTTGCAGGTCGTTTTCTTTGTAGGTTTCCGCTCGATACCCCAGGTACCGTGTGTTCAGCGGATTAGCGTTGATGAGTGCCGTAAAGTCTTCGATCGCTTTGTCCAGTTGTTCAGTTTCCTTGTAACAGAACGCGCGGTAAAAGTAGGAGTCGGTTTCATTGGGGCGAAGCTCAAGAGCTGTATCGAATCCATTGATCGCTTCTTTGTATCGATCGCAATAGTAAAAATTGTTGGCTCGCATGTAATTTGCGAACCAGTGCCTGGGCTCAATCTCGATCGCTTTGTTGAAAAACGGAATTGCTGCTTCGTACTTTTTCAGGGTTTTGTGAGCTAGGCCAGAGATCAACAAAGCTTCGAATGGTTCATCATGTAGCTGGATTGCTTTGTCCATCAACGGAATTGATTCTTCGTTGCGATCCTGTCCCCACACGGCCTTTCCGAGGCCCAGTTGGCACTCATAGTTTTCGGGGGCAAGCTGAACAGACTTCCGAAAGACTGATTCACTTTCCTTGTACTTTTTGATTTGGTACAGCGTCTTGCCCTGGCCAATCAGAGCATCCACATTCTTTGGTTCGGATTCGAGAACCTTGTTGAAGATTTCCAAGGCTCGATTGTGGTCACCTGCTTTCGCAAACTCGCCAGCTTTGTCCAGCATGTCGTCAGTAACAGAATCATTCATCGGGGCAGCTGGAGGTGCTGGTTCGGCGCGATCAAAAGCACGGGGGCCCTCACTAACAGAATCGCTTCCTTCAAAACGATTGTAGAATTGAACGAATTCTCCATCATCAACACCGACCATGAACCCCCACTGTTTCGCCGTTAGTGAGCTGCGAACGGTCATCACACTGCCGTCACAAAACGCCACGATGACCTCATCGCGAAACTTTTGCAGTCGTTCAGACAAAGTGCTGTCACCGTCGAGGCTGAGGTCAGCTGGCTTGGTCCAGGTAACCTTGTTTGCTTGATTTGCCATGACAAGCATGGCGGTATTGGAGGCGCCATCTTCAATGTCGCGAAAACTGACTCCTTCAGGACGCAGCACAGAAGTTTCATCGACAACGCCGACGTACTGAGTCTGTCCACTGGTGGCGTCACTACCGAATGATGCGAAGATCGCGGGCATTTTCGCAATCAACTTTTTATTGTGTGGACTGTCCCATGGTTCGTCCAAGTGAAATTGATCGTACAGACTCTCTTGCTCTAGGAACGGCAACAGCTTGACTCGCCAGCTCAACAATGGCTTGCCGCTTGCGTCAACAATCGCTGATTTTGGAAAGGCGCGATAGGCACTATGGTGATTGTGCATGGCAAGCGAGATTTCTCGCAAGTTGCGTATTTCCGTACGTTCTGGCGACAGGCGATCCAACATCGGAGAAAAGAACTCTTCGACTAGGTCTTCCGAGACGGTGACCAATGCTGCCAACGCAGCGCCGGATGGTGGCAATGTTTGCGTGCGCGTCACGTGCATCCCATCGCCTTTCATCGACACGCTGACCTTTGCGGTTTTGAGATGTTTGCGAATGCTGGCCAACGATGGTAACGCTCCAACATCCAATTGGAACGAGTTCTGGATATTAGGTGGTAAAGGAACTTCCATGGCTGATAAACCGATTTGCAGCATGGGAAAAACCAAATCCGCAACAAACCGCTCATCCACCTGTGCAACCAACGTTGGATTGTCCTTGAGCAGCTGAGCCACCGATGCATCATCCATTCCCACAGTGCTTGCTGGCTGGTTCAAAAACGTCTTGATCCCTTGAGGAAAGTTGCTGATGATGAATTGGTTTTCCGTTAAACACCAGGAAGGCGAAAAACCTGGGACGCCTTCGGGAAAGCGAAGATAGGACAGCTTGTTTTCACCGATACTCAAGTGCCGAAGTAGCATCGGCGAGCGTTCATCGGCGAACAGTTTTTCGGCTTTCAAGATCGCGAGCTGAAGCTTGGCTGGATCAGACACAGAGACCTTTACCATCCAGTTCGTCGGTAGCATTCCGCCTGCGCTGGGCGATTCATAGACTTGCAAAGTTGTTTTGCCGATCGCCGCGACGACATCGTTGATCAAATTGATGCCGGTTTGGTTCTCGAAAAAATCAAGCTCTCGCGGAATGTCATCAGGAGCGATTTTCAAAAGCTCTTTGGCAACTTGGTCCGCATCGATGGACATCGCCAACGCCACGCGAGCATCCGCGGGAATCGTTTTCAGTCCGCTTGCTTTGAGCGGCAACAGCACATTGGAGAGCATGCTGTTTGAGGACTGATCCCAAGTCTTGATGACTGTTTCGTCGTTTTCGATTCCGGTGATACACACCAATCCGCTGGAGGTGTTGGCGGCCAAGACAGCAAGCTCTCCATGGATCTCGTCTTCATTGGCTTTGGCAAAATGATCGACATTGACGTATGCCAAGTTGCCGATTCGTTGGACCATGGTTTGTTGACGAATTTCGGTCAGCCACTTGGGACGTTTGGATGCCTGGATCCGTTTTGCGATGGAATCAAATTCACCGTCACCGATCGCAAACACAAAACGGCTGCCGATAAATCCAGCAGCAACAGGAATGGGAGAATCATTGAGTTCATAGACGGTGTTCGCACCGATTTTTTTCGGAGTCCAAATGCCTTTTAATTCACTCTGGTAGTACGACTGGAGCAGCTGGTTTATCGCCGGTGCTTCGGATTGAAGATTGGAAACAAAGGCAGCTTGGACTTGGTCAGTTGATGCGCAAAGGTAGATTGCTCCTGGACGCACCATCATTTTCTCAAGCATTTCTGCAGCGATGCGAACTTGTTTACCGCCACTTTCGCCTCCTTCTTGGGCAACGATTTCGGTGAACCAATGAAACTGCGAAATGGCAAGGTCGATGAATTCGGCTATCTCTGGTTCAGCAAAAAAACGTTCGGTGCGACTGCGATCCGAGGACTCGGCGAGCGAGCTCCAGGTCACGAACAGACCGCAGTCGTCTGGTGGTATGAAATCCATGGCATCGTCGGCGGGCCCGGGAGGCATCCCCAGCGGCATCCCCCCAGAAAAACCGGCGGCCAACGCGGTGCCGAATGCCCTACCTTGCTGCGCAGATGTGGTCTGGGCGAACGAAAACAGGAGGAGTGTGAAACAAAAGGCAATACGGATTGCGAGTCTCATGTTGAGCCGTCTTTTAGTAGTGGCGTGCAAACGATTTAAAGACAACGGTTTGCGTCAGTTATACAGAAGCATTCAGTGCGAATACTCCTTGTCAGCGGATGCAATATCCAAATGTTACAAAAAAAAGCCAAAACTCAGAATGTTGGGGCATGAGGCGTCGGTTGAAGAGAAAAGGTGGCGACAAGCCCGATTGGTGGAGGTTGGGCGAAGATTTCGAGAGGTCTGAAACCTTGCACAGCCTGGGGAGCAAAGATCTTTTCTGAGTGTTTGTGTCCGATGACCAGCCGGAACTGCGTTTTGGTTTTATAGACAACTGTTCACTGGTTCTTGCGGCGCCAAAACGAGAAAAACACAGATGAAACCGATATTCACGTATTGCCTAGGGTTATTAACGACCGCTGTGGTTTCTCAGCTGCTGGTGTTAATAACCGCCAGCCTTGCCACGTAAGGTTGTCGTGACTGCTGGACTCTGATCGCGAGCGTTTTAGTCCCGAAGGGACGGCATGCTGTAGCCACGGGTGTAAACCC
>CAYNNP010000292.1:0-7028 GCA_964398215.1 uncultured Pirellulaceae bacterium
AATTTGGATCGTAAGTTCGGTCATCCATTCTCAGCGAGTGCTCGCCTAAACGTGTGCATCGCCGCCTTGGCAATTCTTGGTTGCAGAATCGCTGGATGGCCACCAAGTGATTCGTCGGTCACGTCTTGATCACCATCAGGACGCACAACGACTATTTGGAATTCAGCCGTTGGGATGCCTGATTGATTGTCGGCTCCAATGAGATTGGGGTAGCCGTTTACCATCAGCAACCAGTCTGCGCCGAATTGTTTCCGGCTACATTCGATCGCGGTTTCGAGTGACGATTCACCGGTATGTTGGTAAAGAGCTTCCAGCGTTGGAAACGAGATCGAGCCCGCAACCGTTTTGGTCTCGCCCAGCGATGCAAACCAATTTGCCATTGGTGCGGCATATCCGATTTCGATGATCAGTATTGATTGCTCGCGCTCTCGTAACATCTGATCGATCGCGTGATACTGTTCAAACGATTCGCCATCTCCGAAATGCAAGTCGCCAACGCGCGTCATGATTTCATCTCGCGTTTCACGAATTTGCTGATCGCAGTCTGCTTGCGTCGCTCCAATGGCGGTGATTCTGAGTGAAATTGTCGCCTGGCTGACCGTGATCCCAACGCGAGGCTGCCGGTCACGAGCAATCATGTCGCCAAGTCGCCGTTCCATGTCACTTTCGCCGGTGCCAAAGAATTTCATGACGGCGTGCTGAATCACTGGTTCGCTCCCGCCAGTGACAAGAGAAATGCGCGGTGCGACCGTTTCGTCAAACATTCGCTTCATTTCCGCAGGCACACCTGGCAGAGCAAAAATCCTTGAGTTCGATTCCGGCAATTTCAAATCAACTCCCGGAGCCGTTCCTTGCGGATTAAAGATCTGTTGACTGCCAGCGGGAAACATCGCTTGAGTTCGGTTGCGTTCTGGCATCTCGCGTTGGCGGCGAGCAAAAAGTGCCTGAATGTGCTCAAGCGCCGATTCATTCAGCTCTAGCGTCGTACCGGCCACCGCAGCCAGAACTTCGCGAGTAAGATCATCACGCGTTGGCCCCAGCCCTCCGGTTGCCACAACGATATCGGCTCGTTCGGCAGCCGTTTTAAAGACATCGATATTGTTGGCTAGGCTATCACCAACGGTGCTGTGATAGGCGACTTGGGCTCCCAGTTCCCCCAGCCGTCGGCTCAGCCATTGAGAGTTCGTATCCAGTCTTGCTCCGCTGGTCAATTCATCGCCAATGGCGACGATTTCTGCGGTCAACGAACGATTGGACTCGTCCATCATTGGGGTCTCAGAAAAAGAGAGATGAAGGTTGGCGCAGCTGGAAGTGGGAACATCGGCATGGCAGTTAAACCAAGCCAAGCTCCTCCTCTAGCTCCATCAGCATTTCTAACGCCTCGAGCGAATCGACGTCCATTTCATCCAAGACATTGGGCGTCAGCTTTTCACGGTCGATCTCGAATCGCTCTGCTATGAATCCGCACGCTTTGTCTCTGAGTTCGCCAGAAGTTTCGTAATCAAAAAAACGAGCTTCATGGGCGGCTGTTAAAAACCACAGCTTCTTGCCGCACCCAGCGCACGCTTGTTCACCAAACAGCGAGTTGCCTTCAACATGAACATCGCAGTTGCAAAGCGGGCAGGTATTTAACTTGGGGTTGGTGCTCATGATGAACGTAGTTTGACTGACCCTGGAAGGTTTTTCAAAGGTAAATATTCGACTTGGGCTATCGATTTAACGCGATCTGATCAAACGCCCTACGGTAATCCATTTCACCTTTGGGGAATAGTTCGTCGAAGCCATCGGCTGCACCATGTTGAAATCTCCGCTTTGGGAAAACTGGCATTTCAACGTCGGTCAACTGCCGGACTCCTGAACGCACAATATCGCCCTTCAGATTATAGAGCCTGTCAATATGCCAGTCGGTCAAACCAACGAACGGAACGGCTTCGGCGACTTCGATGACCCGGGTCGTCGCGTAGGGGCTGAAGCCAGAAAAACCAAGGAAAGTTGCTGGTGCACTTGTCCGAACGTGTCCGCGACTCTGTCCACCGCTGTACACCAGTGAGTGTTTGACAGCGTCAACGCCCCAGCCTTCCTGGTACAGCATCCGATTGCCAAGGACACTGCGAATCGTCAATTCTGGGTTTTCTTCGATTGGATAATCCTTCAGGTTCTCGTCGCCCCCATCACCATCGATCAGATACTTCCAATCAGGATATCGACGGCGAACTTCGCTTAACAATGCGAGCCCCATTGTGGCAGACTGCACATCAAGCGGTTTGTAGTCTTCAGTGACTCGAATGGCATCTCGCCAACGAACTTGCTCCGGCGGCAGTCCAACGACTTCTAGCAGCATTTCCAAATTGACCGCTCGCAAGAACTCTGCGGATTGCAAAGCATCGCTGGAGGCTTGCCCAGGAGTTTGCTCGATCGACAAAGTGAAGGCCTTTAGCCGTGCTGGCGATTGGCCACGACGTCGCAACAAGTAGTCCAAGATAACCACAATGCTTCCGCTGTCGATTCCGCCACTGAACATGACACCAATGGGCTCTTTTGCGTCAAAGGTATCAAGCCATTGATCACATACTTCGGCCAACCGCTGGATGTAAACTTTGCCGATCGCATCAATGTCGCAGGGAAGCCGATTTCGCTGTGGCGCAAAGAACCGCGTTAATGTCGGATTTGGATCTGGGCAACCAACCAGCTTGAGTTCCAAAACATGATGAGCCGGAACCATCCGTGTGTACGAAGCATGAAATTGGTCTGACAAACCTTCCTGTTCAAGCTGCTGATAAATTTCATCCATTCGTTCGGCAATGATCAGCGCTGGGCCTTCGGCGCGTTTGGCCAAAAAGTACCTCATGGGGCGACCGATCGAGCGAGCCATCCGGATTGTTTTTCCGACCTGTTCACAGATCGCGAATTGCCCTGAAATTCTGCCAATGGCCTCGCTGTCGCCACTACGAACCGCCTGCCGCGCTTGGTCCCGGGTACTGCCCCCCAGAAATAGATCGCCAGCGGGATCCATCAGGTTCACAACACGTTCAATCAACGCCCCTGGTTGGCCTGAGAACTCTTTGTCGGCGGGCTGTGGCGACTTGTCGTCTTGGGGGATTTCTGTGGTTGACATTTTCGATCATACCGATTGTTGAAAAAATGCGAGCTTGTGCCTGTTTTATCAAAAAGACACGCGTGCATATTGAACCAAATGTAGAACGGAGCCGCACAGCCGTAGCAATAAATGTGCTCCTTCAAACGACATGCTACAACTCGCCTATATCGGCGCGCTCTCCCACTGCGTAATGTTTGTCAAAAAAGTTGCGTATTGGCGATGTTTTTCCCAGTATTGGGGCTCTGCCACGTGTGACCTTCGAGGGATGTTCGCTATCCTAGGACGTCCAACTATCATTGTGCCCTTTGCCAATCTTTTGTTTTACCACATCGCATCGCGATTCCGTATCCAAGATTTGCAATGGCCGACATTCCTGTGCCAGGACGCTGAAGCATCAGGAATGTAGAACACATAACCAGTAACGAGGTTCCAACCTCTCCGTGGATATCCATCAGTACTTTGGAAACCAAATTCCTCCTCAAACTCACTTTGTTTCAATTCTGGAGCATTGGGCGGAGGTGCGCGGCGACGACGCCGCATTCATATTTACGGACTTCGAGTCAACCAAGCAGACCTACACCTATGCCGAGCTGTGGGAGCAAGTGCGCGCGCTGGCAGGTTACCTACAAAAACGTTGTCGCGTCCGTTCCGGCGATCGCGTCTTGTTGTTGTATCCGCCATGCTTGGAATTCGTAGTTGGGTTTTATGCTTGTCATGCCGCCGGTGCGATCGCCGTACCTGCGTACCCACCAAGGCGCAACCGAAAGGCATCTCGGATCCGTTCCATTGTGGTTGATTCCAACGCGCGCTGGGCGCTGACAACCAATGACATCGCGCACCAGCTTGGGCAAGACGATTGGCACAATGATTTGGCGGGTGTTCAATTGCTTGGTACCGACCAAGCGAAGTGCCGTGACCTAGACGCCTATCGCAAGCCTCGCATTACTGGCGATTCGCTTGCTGTTCTACAATACACTTCCGGTTCAACGGGTTCACCCAAAGGTGTGATGCTGACACAGCAGAATCTGGTCGCCAACAGCGAACTGATCTTGCATGCGTTCACCCCCGGTCCCGATTCAGTCGCGATGACTTGGCTGCCAACGTATCACGACATGGGTTTGGTGGGCGGCGTGTTGATGCCGATGTTTCTGGGCAAACGCAATGTGATGATGAGCCCCATGACTTTCTTGCAACGACCGGCGCGGTGGTTGCAAGGAATTTCGGAGTATGGCGTTACCGTTACCGGCGGTCCTAACTTCTCGTACCAACTGTGCGTCGACAAAATCAATGACGATGAATTGGAAGGCGTGGATCTATCAAGCCTGAAGATCGCGTTCAATGGCGCTGAACCGATTCGCGCTTCGACCTTGAACGCTTTCACCGAACGCTTTGAGCGATATGGATTCAATCATCAAGCGTTCTTGCCGTGCTATGGCATGGCCGAAACAACTTTGCTGGTTACCGGCGGCCCCGAAATCCGCCCCGTTATCAATACCTTTGATGGTTCGGCACTGGACGAAAAACTCGTCCGCCCCGTGAGCGAGAAACACGAATCGGCGCGTACGCTTGTGGGCTGCGGTGAAGTATTGCCCAAAGAACGCGTGTTGATTGTCGATCCAGACACGCGCCGGGAATTGCCCAGCGATTCGATTGGTGAAATCTGGGTCCAAAGTCCATCAGTTGGGCTTGGATACTACCAGCGAAAAGAAGCGACGGATCGGGCATTCAAAGCCTTTACCGTGGCCGGCGAAGGCCCTTTCCTGAGAACCGGTGACCTGGGCTTCTTGTTCGGCGGACAGCTTTACATTTCTGGTCGCATCAAGGACATGATTATCGTCCGCGGTGTGAATCGGTATCCGCAAGACATCGAAGAGACGGTCGAACGATCTAGCGACATTGTGCAAGCAGGCTCTGTTGCAGCGTTCGCAATGAATCATGACGAACGCGAACAACTCGTAATCGTCGCCGAAGCGGTCCGCACGCGGAATATCGATTGGGACTCGCATCTGCAAGCCATCCGGCGTGCCGTCACTGAAGAACATGAACTACCACCCGATGCCGTCTATCTAGTTCGCAACAGTAGTGTTCCCAAAACGAGCAGCGGCAAAATCCAACGCCACGCTTGCTTGCACGCAATTCGTGATGATTCACTGAAAATGGTTGCGAAATGGGTTCGCTGGGAAGAATCAGGTGCGTTGAGGTTGGGCGGCGATGCGGCGCCAATGATGCAGGCCGCAGCTGCACGAGGCACCGGCTCGGACATCACTGAATCTGATGTCAACGCGACCGTTGTCCAGGTAATCCAGCATCACATTCGTCGCGTTGCGGGCGAGCGCGCTGCCGAATTGAATCTGGACACGAATATCGTCCTGGATCTTGGCATCGACAGTCTGGAACGATTGGAGATCGCTCGCAACCTAGAACGTACTTTCGGTGGCCGCTTTCCAGAACAGGTACTGGACGAAATTGAAACGGTCGGACAAACAGCGCTCGCGATTGAACGTTACCTGCCGCCTGGAGCCCAAGCACGCGCGGAGGCTTTGCTTAACGGTGATGCCAAAAACTTCGCGTCTTCATCAAGTGCGGGGTTGGAAAAACCCGCGCCAATCAAGGTCGAACCCGAAGACAACTTCGAGGACTTTGCGGAATACAAACGCCTAAAAGCCACCATGCAAGACATGTCGCTGACTGGAGTTCCCAATCCGTACTTTACTGTTCACGAGCGCGTTGTGAACGACACGACGGTCGTCGACGGCGTCGAAATGATTAGCTTTGCAAGCTACAACTACCTTGGGCTTAGCGGTCATCCGAATGTGACGGGTGCAGCCGCAGAGGCGGTCAAGCTGTACGGAACAAGCGTCTCTGCCAGTCGCCTGGTCTCAGGTGAAAAACCGATCCACGGTGAATTGGAAAAAACAATCGCCCGGTGGGTTGGCGTTGACGCCGCGATCGTGATGGTTGGCGGACATGCAACCAACGAAACAACCATTGGTCATGTTGTTGGCGACGGCGACTTGATCCTGCACGACTCGCTTGCTCACAACAGCATCGTGCAAGGTGCCTTGCTTTCTGGTGCTCGACGACGTCCGTTTCCTCACAATGACTTCGAAGCGCTCGACCGGATTCTTGGCGAGACACGTTCACACTATCGCCGCGTCTTGATTGCTGTCGAAGGTGTCTACAGCATGGACGGGGATTTCGCGAACGTTCCTGAATTTGTCAGGGTCAAAAAGAAGCACAGGGCAATGCTAATGGTCGATGAAGCCCATAGCTTTGGCACGATGGGCGAAACGGGCCGCGGGATTGCAGAACATTTCGAGATGGACGCGCGTGACGTCGACATTTGGATGGGTACCCTAAGTAAATCGGCTGCATCATGCGGCGGTTACATTGCAGGCACCAAAGCACTTGTGGAACTTCTGCGATACACCGCACCAGGTTTTGTCTTCAGCGTTGGCATGCCGCCCGCCCAAGTCGCCGCGGCGCTTGCAGCGATCAAAACGCTCGATCAAGAACCCGATCGCGTTGAACGTTTGCGTCAGCGCAGCGCATTGTTCTTGTCGCTTTGCAAGGAAGCGGGTCTGGATACGGGTGACAGCAGCGGAACGCCTGTTGTTCCCGTGATCACCGGAAATTCGATGGTAGCACTGCGGCTTAGCAATCGGCTAAAAGCAGACGGTATCAACGTTCAACCAATCCTGTATCCAGCGGTAGATGAATCTGCCGCAAGACTGCGGTTTTTCATAACCAGCGATCATACCGAAGAACAAATTCAGCTAACCGTTGAACGCACCGCAGCACACATCGCAGAACTCGGCTTCAAGCAACCAACCGAGGCTGCAACTTAACAAGAAGTTGTGAAACAACAGATGAAATCACTCCCACTCCGGGAGAGCCGGACTCTCAGAGGCTGCGAGTTTTTAGGCCGGAG
>CAYNNP010000293.1:0-6963 GCA_964398215.1 uncultured Pirellulaceae bacterium
AGATCACGCGATGGGTTCTTCTTTTACAAAGTTCCTGGTGAATAATCCGGGCTTAACTATATTATTGTCTTCGAAGTCACTTACCTTGATTCGGTGGGATGCAAATGTCTGGATCGGTGGATCGTAAACTTCTTTATGGAATCATCGCGCTTGAGATTGGCGAAATAGACCATAACCAGTTTGCCCAAGCAGTTCGCGTCTTTACTCAGGACAAGGGCCGCTCGATCGGCGAGATCTTAGTTGAACAGTCTGCTATTTCAGAACAAACCCTGAAAAAGCTTGCTCCATTGGTTGATGCGCGAGTGGCGTTTCATGATGGCGATGAGCGGCAGTCGATCGAGTCTTTTTCTATGACAAAGGAGACCGGCAAACTCATTGAGGGCATCGACGACGACGAAGTCCGCAACAGCTTTCAACCAGCACTTCAACGCATGCAGAACGCGGATGTCGCTAGCGATGATGATGTGACTTATCCACCAAGCCGTGACGGGACAGCAGCGGACGGCAAAGAGCGATTTCAAATTCGTCGCCCCCACAAAAAGGGCGGGCTGGGTGAAGTTTTTGTTGCGCACGATCGCGATTTAAATCGTGATGTCGCATTGAAAGAAATCCAAACGGACTATGCGCTTAACAAAGAGAGCCAGTTGCAGTTTTTGTTGGAGGCAGAGATTACCGGTGGTTTGGAACATCCTGGAATCGTTCCAGTGTATGCCAAAGGAGAACGCAATGATGGGCGTCCCTATTATGCAATGCGTTTCATCCGCGGTAAAAGTCTGCATCAAGCCATCAAGCTACACCACCAAAAACACGCGACTCTAGCATCCAAAAGTCTCGATTTTCGTGACTTGCTAAAACGTTTTGTTGATGTCTGTGAAGCAATTGAATACGCCCACGATCGCCAAGTGCTGCACCGAGATTTAAAGCCTGGCAATATCATGCTTGGTCCCTACGGTGAGTCGCTGGTTGTGGACTGGGGAATGGCGTTGGCATTAAGTGAAACACAAGATCAAGACGGCACCAACCAAACATCTAGCCAAAAAGTAAACGATTCTGAATCTGAAGATTCATCTCGCGAACCGCCACTGAGGCTATCGGGGTCCCGATCCCGTAGCAACGTTCCTGGTCGTCCAATCGGCACCATTGGATACATGAGCCCGGAACAGGCTGACGGTCGAGTTGACGAAATGACACCCGCCACTGATGTCTATTCGATGGGAGCTACGCTTTATCATTTGTTGACTGGCAAGTCGTCTCAACCGTTGGACGTGGATGATGGCGAGGTTCTGCAGCGCATCATTGATGGGGAATTTGACCCTCCTAGCAAATTGAAATCTGAAGTTCCCCAACCTCTCGAGGCAATTTGTTTGAAAGCGATGCAGACGCATCCGCGCAATCGCTATGGAAGCGTCAAAGAGATCGCCAAAGACATCGAACGCTGGCTGGCTGACGAACCAGTGAGCGTCTATGCCGAGTCATTTCTTACAAGAACGGGAAGATGGGTCCGTCGACATCAGACGATTGCAGCAGTCGCGACGGTCAGTACGTTGTTGTTAACGGTTGGCTTGAGTGTTTGGGGTACGGAACAAGCAAAATTCGCTAGAACCGAACACGCTCGAAAAGCGGCAGTCGCTGAAAAAGAGAAAGCCGTTAAAGAAACCCAAATCGCAGTCAAGAGAACAGCCGAATCAGAAAAGCAAGCCGAGTTAGCAATCAAAGAGACAATGGTTGCGAATCAACGCAAGAAAGAGGCCGATGTTGCGACGAAGAAAGCAATTGAAGAAAGACGCAAAGCAGAGCTTTCTGTCCAAGAGAAAGATCTTCTTTTGCAGCGTGAGCGAGCGGCTCTAGAGAAATCGGTGAAACTTGAGCAGGTTGCCGAAGAAACAGCCACTAGAACCACCTATAACGCGCAATTGGTCCGGGCCGCTTCGTTTCTTGAAAATGACCCACTGCTTGCACAGCGGCTACTCAAAGACGAAAGCACATTTCCAGCAGACAAACGCAGCTTTGTTTGGAATCTTCGTCACCGCCAGTCAACGCATGCTTCGCGTTCGTTCTCGCTGCACAGTTCCTGGGTTTCTGCCCTGGCATTCGGTGGAGACAACTCCTTGTGGACGGTTGGCCGTGACGGAGCCATTTTTCGGGTCGCAAACGACAACGCCAACAGTGCCACAAAAGTGCATTCAGACGACCAGTGGTTGTATCGAATGGCGATTGATATTGATTCGCAAACCATCGCGTTTTCAGGGGTACGCGATGGAGCGATTCACGTGATTCGAAACGGGACTTATGAAGGCACATTGAATGATCCCGGCGAATTCCAACACGGTGTCCTCAGTGCGCTGGCGTTCTCGAAAGATGGTGGGCGGCTGGTATCTGCGGGAGAGCGATATGCAAAAGTCTGGGATATGGCCTCAAAAGAGGTCATTCGCACTCGAGTTTATGGTACACAACAGAACTTACCCGGCTTTCTGGCCGCCGGATTCATCAATGATTCAACTGTCATTCTCGGAGGGAGCAACTGCCAACTTGAGACGTGGAATTTTGTGACAGATCAAGCCTCACCGTTTGGGCCTTCGGAAGTTCTCGATTTCAGCGTTTCCAGTGATGCAAATCGATGCGCTGTGGTTGGTAAAAATGGCTGCATCTTGATTGCAGGTCCAAGTGTTTTGTGGACTGTGCCGAAAGAGAGCAGCAGAGTTTCTTTTGTGATGAACGACGCAGCGGTTGTCATCGCCGATTCACAAGGGACGGTGAGCCTGTTGTGCGCCAGAAGTGGTGCTGAGATTTTGAGCTGGAAGGCGCATGACAAGGCAATCGACGCCCTTGATGTCTCACCAGATGGATACTCGGTCGCGACAGGAAGCCGTGATCGCAAGACCGTCGTTTTTGAACTTCGCGATTTAGGCGTTGCCGCAATTCCGTCTTTTGAATTGGGCGGGGGAATTTGCTTTGATGCTGATGAAGAGAGACGATGGATAGCCGTTGGGCGCGACACCGGGGCGATCGATCTGTGGAATGCAAAGACACTCACGAAGGTCAAAGTGATCGACGGCGGTAACGAAGCGATCGTCTCTTTGGCTTTTTCAAAAGACGGCAAATGGCTGGCCAGTGGAACAGAGCTTGGAAGACTAAGGATTTGGCAAACGAATCAATTCGAAAAACCTCTGGATTTTGATGCTCATCGTGGTTCCATCGCAGAGCTAGTGTTCTCAACCGACGCGAGGCTTCTTGCATCGGCAAGCGCTGACGGAACGGTAAAGACCTGGCAAATTGAATCCATTGATGAAAACAGGACTCCTCCAAAATCGACTTTGGTTGCGCAACATCCTGATGGTGCCACTTCTGTCGTCTTTCATCCCACCGGAAGCCATCTCGTGTCATCTGGCAAAGACGGGGTGATCAGTATTTTTGATCTGCAAAGCAAGAAAACAGTGGCGATGGATTCAACTCTTGAAGACCCGATTTTGAGTCTCGCGTTTTCGCCAAACGGTCAATTGCTGTATTCCGGTGGGCAGGACAAAACGCTTCGGATCTGGGATTTTCCAGCGAGAAAATTAAGACGCAACATTGGCTCGATCACACATGCTGTGGGCGATTTGTCCTTAACGAGTGACGGTAAGACGTTAGTAGCAGGTGGGTGGGGTGGTGAAGCAAATCTGTTCGACGCATTATCCGGTGAAAGCCGTGGCGTCATTCCATGTGATCAGAGCGAAGCTTGTCGGGTCAAATTCTTGGCGAACAATCGATTGCTATGCATGGGCGCATCAAGAACACTTTGGCTCTGGGATCACGAACAAGTGCAGTCACGCTGGAAAACGAAACCAAGCAAATACGAGGACAATCAAAAACTGTTTGCCAACGCAACGATTCAAACCAGTCCTGGCTATCAAGATGCGATAGGCCGACCGTACCCGACGTTGGCGCCAAAGCCAGATCGCGAACAGACGATCCAAAACAGCATTGGCATGGATTTTGTCTTGATCCAACCAGGTAAATTTTCGATGGGTAGTCATGAAAGTCCTCGTGTAGTCGCATCGCTTTTTAATTCGACGGAGTCCATTTATCGGCGAGAGCATCCACTGCACCAAGTAGAAATTAGTCGCCCGTTCTATATGTGCACAAAAGAGACGACGGTTGAGCAATTCATCCAGTTCGTGGAGAGCGACCCGACGTTCCGACCTAATTCGATTTTTGGAGCTTTCGGCGGACTGAATCCAGTGTCTGGGAACGAAATCGCATATTCAAATGGCGAAACGTTAAGCAACATTTTGGATTCTGCAAAGGAGCGTGCGAAAGAACCAATTACCTATGTCAGCTGGGAGGATGCCGTTGCGTTTTGTCGTTGGTTAAGCGAGAAAGAAACCGGTGCGACCTATCGCCTGCCTACCGAAGCCGAGTGGGAGTACGCATGCCGCGCAAACACGGATACGCGATTTCATTTTGGTGACGACCCAATTGAACTTGCGAAATTCGGCAACATCGGAGACTACAATCTGCCCAATTGGTTTGCGACCATGCGGAATAGAAAGGACATCAACGGAAGACCATTGATCTTGCCTGGGGCCGCAGTTCCTTCGGATGGTTTCAATGAGAAGGCGGGGCGACCAGCACCCGTCGCGCAATACAAGCCCAATGATTGGGGTTTGTACGACATGCATGGCAATGTTTGGGAATGGTGCTTTGACGGTTACCATGAACGCTTTTATGAACATAGCCCCAAACGAGATCCGTTAGCGCCAAGTTCCAATGATGGCAGGGTGTTGCGTGGCAGTTGTTTTATATGACGACTGGATCTAACACGTTCCGCAGTTCGCGGACATGGACGACAAGACGTTCGCAGTGGCAATATCGGGTTTCGAGTGGTTCGTGAAATCGAATAACGTCGATCGAGCAACTACTTGCTAAAGAAGTTCCAAACCGGATCGAATTCGGCGGGCTGCTCTCGAAGACACTCTAAAATTCGCGTCATCAAAATCAAAGACGGCTCGTCCCGTTGGTCTTGCGATCCGATCAGTGGAAAAATGGATTGCGACGCGGCGTCCCACTCTCCACGCTCAAACGATTCTAGAGCTTGCTCGAATCGATCCCGACGCTCGATCCACTGTGGTTCGGGTTTCTCGCTGTGCAATTGATAAAGATCGACCGGCGTGCCTCTGCCAACAACCCGCACTTTGCACAACCGTCTCGTGCCATAACCCTCTGGCAACAATGCCTGCGTTTCTCCCGTGATCAGAATTGGAACCCCAAGTTTCTTGGTTGCTCCTTCGACGCGACTGGCAAGGTTTACTGAGTCACCTTGCGGTCCATATTGCGGCTTGGAAGTGCTGCCTGTGTTGCCGACTCGTGCCATGCCGCTATTAATGCCTATGCCGATCCGTAGGTTTGTCTGCAGAAGGTCGAACCACTGTTTTGACAATTCCGGCATCGCAGCTTGCATTGCTAACGAAGCCAAACAGGCTTGCGTTGCATGCTCTTGATGATCCAGCGGCGCATTCCATATCGCCATGATTCCATCGCCAGTAAATTGACAAGTTGTGCCTCGCTGATCTTGAACACAGCGGACCAAACAGTCCATGACACTGCGAACAACAGCAAACAAGTTTTCAGCAGACAGTCGCTCTGAAAACGTCGAAAAACCACGTAAGTCAACAAACATTGTCGTGATTTGTTTGTCGGTGCCACGCATTGCGGCCGGATTCTTTTCTAGCTCGGCGGCAATTTCCGGTGACACAAATTGTTCAAATTGGATTCGTCGTCGAGTTGCTTCTTGATCGCTGGATTGACGCGAAATACCGGACGCGACCACTGACGCTAGAACCTGAGCCAGCTGTGCTTCGTGTTGCGTGACAATCGTTTTGCTCTTTGCATTCAACCGAACGCCATATAGAGCACCGATGATTTTGTCACCACCACGGTTGAAAATAGGTGACGCGACAAAAGCACTTACATTGAGATAGCTTTCAGAGTCCTTGAGTGACGGCGTTTCGAGAAATATCGTGGCGCGTTCATCGCACATTTTCTTTAGAGCCGTCATGCTCACCCGTGCATTTTCTCCGCCTGCTTTACTGTGGCGTGAAGCTTCCCTCCAGCATCCTTCGCTCAACAGCATCACGAAACCACAGTCCAAGCCGATCGAATCAACGATCGCATGTGCAGCATCATCGTAAAAAGACTCTGTGTTGGCCGCTGACTTTAGGACGCCAAGTAGGTTCTCGAACCAACCAAGCACGCTGTTTGTGTCAAGTTGTTCCAAATCACACGACGGAATCACTGTCGGTTTCGTCACTGGTAGGACGCTTGGTACGCCACCGCCATTAGGTTCTATTTCTTCTTCTTGAACTTCGATCAGAGTAGACGCAACTCTTAGCCGAAGCGGCATCTTTATCGTTCGCGGTTCTGCATTGGGAAGAATAGGATTGCTTTGAGGCACTTCCACATGAACACTGACGCTACCACTTAGATTGGTGATTTCGACTGATTTGTCATCCACCTTGCGAAGCGTCAGCTGATTCCTTGAAACGTTTTTATCCGCCAGGTGATAGTGCTGGGGTTCATTTGCAGACGGCTTTCGACCCAAAGAAATGGAATCGGAAAATTGAAAAACGTCGTGATAGTTGGGGTGTGTAATTTTTACGTGTATCACTTGATTTGTTTCCATTGGTCTCCTGTGACTCTGCAACATTGTATCATCGTAGCGGTGTGCGTTTTGAGCTAAGGGATCGCCGAAATCGGCCCCGGTTTTTCGGTTCTCATTTGAGAAAAAGTAAACCGGCCAGCAGGAACCAGCCCTACTTTCCCGGACCTCTTTTTCTTACACTACTTTACTCGGCTATCGCATCTTTCGATTCATTAAGGCTCATTACCCATGGCGTCAATTCTCGCGGACAAACTGCACGAGTACCCCCAGCAAGAGGTGATCGACGGATCAGGCGGAGGTTCGGATTCGATTCTTGGCGATCG
>CAYNNP010000294.1:0-6934 GCA_964398215.1 uncultured Pirellulaceae bacterium
GGCCCAAAAGCGAGCCAGTTGCCTACATCGCCGATATCATCTGTTGATGACCGCGGCGATTCGGTCCACGGCTGTTCGTAGCGAACGCGCGGCCATTGCAAAGTTTGTATGCCCGCTGACTTCTGGCTGAATCTCCTCATAAAGCTCAGTAGCTTTGCGAAGCTTGCTCAGCTTTTTCTTTGCCATCTTCAGATACTTTGCGGGATCGTCGATGTCGCTAACGGGCCCAACGGCCAGGATGAAATCGTACAGGTCTCGAACGATATCGCGCAAGTCCTCATCTTCCTCTGCTTCCTCAGCATGCTTGAGGAACGTCCGGACCATCCAAACGTGCGCGATCTCGGTATCAATCGCGCGCACGTGCCCAAGTAATTCGTCATCGCTGGACATCAAATTTGCTTTCCGCAGGTTGGATGTGAATTAGCCAGCCGTATCGGTGGTGCTAGGCGGATCGGCCGGCGTTTCGACCGCGGCTTGCGCACCATCCGCTTTCTTTTCTGGTGCATGTCCGTGCGGCGTGTTCATCGCGACAATGACAACACCGACAATGGTCAGCAACATTCCCAGCCACAAAACGGGACTGACTTCAACGTGATCTTTCAACTTCAAAACCGAAACGATTGCGGTGACCGAAACGGCTCCACCAAAAACAATCGGCATCACGAGCAGCGAGTTTCCACGACTCAGCATCATGGCTGATGTCAAACAAAGAGCTCCAGCGGCTCCCAGTGCTCCGGCTAGGAAGCCCCACTTCGCAGCATCAAAATGGGAACGCCCTGTCCCCTCGACCATTCCACTGTAGCTAAACGTATCGCCTCTTAGTTTCATCATTATCAAGCCACCGATCACTGCAATCACGAGATACGCGACTCCAATGAAAACGTAGGGTTTGAATGGCGACCAAGCGGGTCCGGTGCCTGGTAATTTTGGAGCCTGAGCGTTTCCGATCGTTGGTCCGTAACATCCCCAGAAAATAGCGGTGCCGAGGGCAAAGAGAATTGGAATTAAAGTCATTTTGTTCATGCGTACCTCAAAATCAGGATTCGGTGTTTTTAGCGCGGCTTGGGCGTGAAGTAATCACTGGCGATTTCGATAGTCGCATTGGCTGGAATCACAGCCTCCATCGCGAAGCAACGCAGCAGCCAGGGCATTGTTCAATCTTTCACTCAATCAGTACAGGGCTCCTTGCTGTGAATTCACTGTACTGTGCTGAAAAGTCTGGAATACTCCACGTCTCAGAGCCGAACGACCGCAGGGCGAACTCGGTAGGACGCGTCGTAGCGAGATCTTTTAAGCTTGGCAGGTCGCCTATGCGGGGCTATCAAGTACCTTTCCCGTTCGGTCATCGACTCTGTACATACGAGTGACATCGCCCAGTCCGCCGTCGCCGAATTTTAGCGAGACTAGCCAATAGGGATCGTCTGGCACATTGGCTGAAACCATCGCACGAAGAATCTCTGGGTCATGCGCACCGTTCTCGCTGTACAGCTTTGCATAGAATTCCTTTTCTCTCCGAATCCGTTCGGTGTCAAAGAACACTGCGGAGCATTTCGTGCCGGGTGAAACGCCACCAAAATGTTCAATGACAATCATGATTGCCGCTTTCTGATCAATTTCTCGTTTTACCAACTCTTGCTCCAGCCGCTATTGATCGGTATCGAATGATTCGTAATGTGCATGCCACCTTATCACAGGATATGCAGTGTTAAACCCAACCTCGCAGCTGGCATGAACATCGAAGATGAGCGACCAAGTAGTAGAAGTTGTCGAATACGCCGTACGTTCTGTCTAGCAGATCATTTTCGTCGCCACATGTGAACGGCACACAGCGAATCAGATCCATCTTCATGTCATAACACCATGCGTCACCGTCACCGAAATCACCCGTCCAAAATCCAAATTGCATCAGACCAAACCTCTCTTGTACTTCGCAAATCGGATGTTCTGCCTTCTGCCGCTCGATCAAATCATCCGTTCCCAGCAGCACCATGATCGACGTTTCGTAGGCTTGTTTTGCCAGCACCGTTGACAAAAATTCCGTGAGTTCAGGATTGACCCGAGGCTTGAGCCCTTTGCCGACGTAGATCTGTTGGAGAACTTTCTCGGTCGCATTCCGATCAATTCGGTCTTTAGCTCGGCCGGGTTCCTTTATTTCATCGAACAGATCGAGCAACAGCTCGCCCGCGTCCGCGCCGCTTTCGTACGTATTGAGCGTGGGGTACTTTCTGGGCATTTTATTTCGAAACCTGGGCGTCACGGGTCATTTTTGCTTTTTCGCGTTCGCCAACTTTTCGAGTTGATGACGATAAAAAGCTTTTTCTCAAAAATCTGGTTTAAATGCGCGCCGCAAATCGGGTTTGCCATACTTAGATGTAGCTACACCTGATGAACCAAGCCAGACACGATGCTACCGAACACAGAAATATTACCGAAAACGCTGCGTGATGCCGACTTGCTGGACGCGTGGATCCATGACGGACGCCCGATCGCGCTCAGCACGCTGGTGCATCGTTATAGCGTGATGGTATTGAGCGTTTGTCGTCGGCGATGTCGCTGCGATGCGGACGCCGAAGACGCTTTTCAATCAACGTTTCTTTATCTGGCTCGCAATGCTGCCAAAATTCGCAAGCCTGAGTGTTTGCCGGGTTGGCTGCATCGTGTCGCACAGCGTTCAGCAATTGCGACTTTAAAAGACGGCTCCAACGACTCCGATTCCATGGATCAGCAACCCGCCCAGACCCAAGACCCCTTGGACCGTCTGACCCAACGTCACGAAGCAAGCGTATTGGACGAAGAGCTAGCGGCTCTGCCGGAACACTACCGCGCCGCGCTGGTGATGCATGTTTTGGAACATGAAACAATCGAGACGCTGGCAACTCGTTTTGGAACGACCACTGGCACGATTCGCGGGCGGTTGCAGCGAGGCAAACGACTGTTGGCCGGGCGACTGCGCAAACGTGGGGTTGTTCCCGTGTTCGCTTTTGCAGCTGCGAATACTTGGACGGTCAGTGCCCAAGCCGCGTCTCTATCTAGCGCGGCTTTGACCGCAGATCTAACAGCTGGTTCGCTGCCCGATCAGTCTCTTCTTGAACATCTTCTCTCTAAAGGAACGCAAACGATGACATCTCCCTTAACGATCGCCGCCATTGTCGGCGGTGCGGCAGTCACGCTGTTGTTGACATTGCCGTCACCGCTCGGTGCAGGCGACGGAAACCAATCACAACAATCGCTAGTTGCATTGCCAGAAAATACAGTCCGGCTTTCGCCCCTCGGACAACAGACAGGTGAGAACGACGGAACTCCTGTGAAGGCACAAGTTGCCGAATCGGACTTTGGTGAGTTAGCAGTGAATTATCCTCAGAATTCATCGCCTGGCGAATCTAAGAAGGATTCGCGTGTCGTGACGACCGCAATAGCGGAACTTGATAGCGAGATGAGTCTTTCGGTTGACGGAACGCTGGCGGATCTGCCAGACGCGTTATCGAATATCAAAACGCCCATTTTGTTTGATACTCGTGGGTTGGCTTTTGCCGAAGTCGATAAGCTGACTGCAAAGCTGGAAGTATCCGCAAGTGGTCAACCGCTGAGAACAATTCTGCGTAGAGCCCTGCGACCGATGGGGCTGAAGGCGAACGTCGAGGCCGAGGGAATCGTGATTAGCGCAGACCCCAGCGTATTGGTACACAAAGGTATTGGTGTGTCGAAATGGGTGAATGTCAACGAAGAGTTTGCTGAACTTGTTGAGGAGAAACTTAGTGAAAAAGCGTCATTCGAGTTTCATGAGACCCCGATCCTGCAAGTCGCACAAGAGATCTCGAAACAACAAAAGTTGCCACTGGACGTGAACATGTTGGGGTTAGAGGAAATAGGGATTAGCCCAGATAGTCCGATCAGCTTTCAAGGACAAGACATTACGCTAAGGTCTAGCTTGCGGGCAATTCTAGCGAAATTGGATTTGGTGTACCAACCAAAGAATGAGTCGCTTGAAATCACGACGGTCGATGCTGCAGAATCACAACTGCTAACAAGGATCTATTGGCTGGAATCGCTGGGTATCTCCAAGGGTGACGCCGCGGATTTGGTCGGAATCATTGAAGGGTCAATTCAAATAGATACCTGGGCATCTTTCGGGGGACCATCCACAATCGCCAAAATGGACACTGCACGTCCAGCAATCATCGTTTCCAGTACCTACTTTGTTCATGAAGAAATCACTGCAATGTTCAAAGCACTCCGCGAATCACATTTCGGACCCGATTCAGTCGATGATCCATCGCGGCAGAAAGTCTCAATAAAAGGAGTGGGCCAGCCTAAGAAAACGTCGAGTGGAGGACTGGGTGCCAGAGGACCAGGGCGTAGCGGTTTGGGCAGTCCCGGCGGTACTGGTGGTGGCGGAGTCTTTTAATATCATCAAGCATTACGGCGCCCAATAACCCTGATAATCGGCCTTCTTGGCTTAGAAATCGGGTTGGGCGTGTCTCGCGTTCTCGCCTGTGATTGTCAGTGTGCTCGCTGGCGTTAAGAATAGTTCCTGAGTACCGTTGCTCATTCAACCATTCTTGCCGCACATCGTTATTCCATGAACAATTTGTTGAAGCACATTGCGATTGCACTGTCGATCGTCACGCCGGTTATGTTTTGCTCATGCAAGTCCCCAACAACAGAAAACAAGTTGAAGCCTGGACCTGTGGACGCACCAGTTCCGCCGGAATTTCAAACCACAGAATCGGGTTTGAAATATCGGATTCTTCGTGCGTCGGATGGTGCGAAGCCCAAAGTGACCAATCGAGTGAAAGTTCACTATGTCGGAACGTTGGATGATGGAACAGAGTTCGATAGTTCCTATAGGCTGGGTAAACCTGCAACATTTGGGCTGGGCCAAGTCGTTGCTGGTTGGACAGAAGGACTGCAGTTGGTTGGCAAAGGCGGGATGATCGAACTAGAGATCCCACCAAATCTCGGTTACGGACTGCGCGGATCCCCTGGTTCAATTCCACCCAACTCCACGCTCCACTTTACCGTGGAACTGTTGGACATTCGGTAAGACACGAATGGCTGATGCGCCCGACAAAAGTCGCGAACGACAAGATTCGTTTTTACTGTTGCGATACAGCGCGTGAATAAACCACTCTCCCACTGGGAGAGTCGGGCTCTCAGGCCCGGAGAGGGCCCTCCCGCTGCGCAGGAGGGTAACCAAACATCGCAATATCAAAACCTAACACGCCGGACTACTCTTGTCGGGCGCGTCATGGCCACGCTGCCAGCAGCACATTGATAAAAACCAAATGTATCAATTCGGTTTTTCGCTGGTGCGAAAATACTCTTTTGGAAACTTTGCTTGCTTCGCGTGATCAGGATGTCGCCAAGGGAACGTTGGCCCTCGGTCCTCCAACAGTGGCACTTCATCGCCACCACTTTCTTGCAGCATTGTCCAAAGCTGACGATTCATTTTCTGGACACGTGCGGCCTGCTCAGGAGCATCGATCAAATTGTTCATTTCACCAGGGTCGTTCTGCAGATCGTAAAGTTCGTCGCGGTCCCAAAGTCCATGGCAGCGGATGTATTTCCAACGCCCGCCAATGATCGCGTGCAAGGTTGGCGTGTGGGGATAATTGCGTTCCCAGTAGTATTCGTACAATAGTTTTTTTCGTTTCAGCAAACTTGGATCATTGGCACACACCGCCGACCAAAAGCTTTGACCGTCGTGACGCGCCAACGGCTGGGCACCGGCGGCATCCAGTAGCGTCGCGGCCACATCTATATTGCCGACCAGTCCATCGAATTTTTTGCCCGCGGGCACATGGCCGGGAGACTTGATCAGCAGCGGTACTCGTGCACTTGCTTCGTAAGCCGTCCGTTTATCAATCAAGCCATGATCGCCAAATTGAAACCCATTGTCGCCCATGTACACGACCAACGTTTCTTGCTCCAAGCCGTTTTCTTTCAACCATCGATTCAGTCGACCAACGCTGTCGTCGACGGCCCGCAAGCTTTCGCAATACCGCCGATAGTAGACTTCGGGTGAAAAGTCGGCGATGTTGTAACCAAAGTCGGCGCCATGGCGACTGTTGCGTTGATTGCGCAGCCACATCGGCAACCTTCCCAACTCCATTTCCTTGACCGAAGGCGTGCGGATCGGCAATTCGTTTTTGTCGTAGCAACCACGGTGCCGATCGGCAGGGACAAAGTCGGCATGAACTGCTTTGTGGCTTACATACATAAAGAACGGCTTGTCGCCCTCACGGTTCTTCAGCCATTGCAACGCGTAGTCGGTAAGTTCATCGGTGATGTAGCCTTTCTGCGCGACGCGCTTTCCATTGATGTTGAATCCATCGTAAGTGGTCTGCGGAACTTCTCGCGTTGTGCCGTGCCCGTCGGGCCAATACGTTCCCTGACCTTTGAAGGCTACCCAGTGGTCAAAACCACGTTGCGGATCGTCAACGTCACCGCCCATGTGCCACTTGCCGATGAAGGCGGTTTGATAACCTGCTTTTTGCAAATGCTGAGGAAAAAATACCAACTTTGGATTCACAGGGTGATAGTTATCCACCACACGATGGTTGTGCGCGTACTGTCCTGTCAAAATTGATGCGCGACTCGGTGAACACAACGACGTGGTCACATAAGCATGAGTCAGCATCGCGCCGTCGCTTGCCATCGAATCCAAGTGAGGTGTTTCCAAGAACGGATGTCCGGCCGCTCCAAGGCAATCGAATCGATGATCGTCGCACAGTACGAACAGGATATTCAGCGGCTTGGCGGCCGAAACTGTCGACGCCAGCAGTAGATTTGCCAAAAGCAACCAAGCGAGTTTCTGCACAGACTGTCTCATACGCATGTGGGAAGGAGTTCAGGGCAAATCAGTTTTTCAACGTAGGTAACATAGTAGCTCGGCTGTCCCAGCCGAGACCTGCCGATTTCTCGGCTCGGAGAG
>CAYNNP010000295.1:0-6886 GCA_964398215.1 uncultured Pirellulaceae bacterium
AAACCCTCGGCCACGAATATGCGTGACCGAGGGTTTATGGTTCGGATTGAGACCAGAAGCTCCTCCGACAGGACTCGAACCTGTGAGTGACCTAGTGGTTAACAGCCACCCGCTCTACCAACTGAGCTACAGAGGAATGTTGTGAAGGGATGGGGAACCAGATGTTCGTCCAGCCGAGCACTTATGGGAAGTTAGCGTTCCGGCGAGATTGATTCAAGGGTCTTTCCGTTGCTTCTGAGATCTCATCCGGTTCTGTCGCTTTTCCAGCTGCAGAAAGGTAGTTTGTGCCGACGGTTTCAACCAGTTCGGCAATCAGGACACCTGGGGCACGATCTGGTTCATTGGTTTTCCGGATTCAATTTTCGGTGCTCTGGGCGAATCGTTCCCGCACCAGACCGTCACTAACCGGGGCTATCGCCCATCGGCTCACAAAAATACAAAGCAACCTGAGACGGTTTGTCGAAAGCCGTTGACGACATTCGCTACCTCAGGTGCTAGTCACCAAGCACTTCGCGTAGTTCTCGGTGTGCGATTGGAATGTTCTTGTACGGATCTTCGTCTTCGTATTCCAGAATCACGAATCCTTGGTAGCCGCCGTCTTTCAGGATTTTCCCAACGCGTTTCAGATCCGCTTCGTACTTTTCGCCAGCTGAATTCTTCATGCTGACTTTGACCTGAATGTTGACGGCGTATCCGATGCATCGTTCCAGGTCACCGTAAGGATCATCGCTGACAAAATTGCCCGTGTCCAAATTGATTCCTACCCACGAGCTCTCGATTTTGTCCATGATCTGAATCATCTGGTCAGCGGAAAGTTGACCATGGTTTTCGATTCCCAAAAACACACCGTGCTTGGCAGCATGTTTTGCGCAATGATTGACCGCCTCGGCGGCTTCGGCCAATCGCTCGGGCGCCTTTGCAAGTTGCGATTTTGTTCCTGCAAAAAAGCGGATATGAGGTGCACCCAGGATTGCTGCGTTATCGATCCACTTGATCGCTTTGGCAATTTCACTATCCAGCTTTGGGCCTTTGCCAACGGTAAAGTTATTGCCGATCGCTGTTCCCGAAATCGTGACGCCTCGGATGAAAGCATGTTGCTTTAGGTTTCGATAGTAATCGGCATCCGCATCGGGCTTGAAAAAATAGCTTGTCAGTTCGGCGGCATCAAAATCGTTATCCGCGCAGTAGTCGATAAACTTGATCATATCCATCGGAGGCCCATCCTCCGACCGACGTGTATTCGGTTTCCCCTTCATGAATTCAAAGTAGCTTCGCAGCGAGTAGGCTGCCAAACCGACTTGAAATCGCGGTTTTCCGCTACGCTGGAACGGCTCGCGAGAGAAAACGGGGTTGCAAGTGATTGCCACACTGGTGGCGGCTGATAAGCGAATGAATTGGCGACGCGGTAACATTGTCACACCTTTGCGTTGTAGATCATGGATAGGCTTGGCGATCCGGTAAGATACTTTAACAAGCGTTGAAGAAAATTGTGCGGTTGACAGTCGTCCACATGGATAGATTTCGGAATTGAAGAAAACAATTTACGAGCGAGAGACTTTGTTTGCTTCGTCGACAATCACAGAGCAAGCCCGATTGACGCTGGACGAACTCCGCTGCGAACTTTTATCACATCGCACCGATGATGGTCACTGGGTCGGGGAACTGGCATCTTCGTCGCTCAGTACCGCCACGGCAATCAGTGCCATGTCGGCGGTCGTCTGCCATGCTCAGCAGAGCGATGATTCACTCAGCGACGCGATTCGCCGCGGCATCGACTACTTATGTGCTCAGCAAAATGAAGACGGCGGTTTTGGAGACACTGATCGCAGTCACTCGAATATCGCGACAAGCTATTTGGTGTTGGCAGCTTCGACGCTTGCTGAACGTGCTGTAGGAACGGGGCTTTCCGAATTGCAAATCCAGCGACTGCGTGACTACATCGACGTGTCCGGTGGAATCGAATGTTTGCGTCAGCGTTATGGAAAAGACAAGACGTTTGTGATTCCAATTTTGACCAACATGGCCATCGCTGGATTGGTTGACTGGGACGATGTGTCAGCGTTGCCGTTTGAAGTTGCTGCGGTTCCACAATCAATGTATCGTTTGATGCGGATGCCGGTGGTCAGTTACGCCATCCCGGCGCTGGTCGCGATTGGCCAAGCAAGACATTTTCACGGCAAGCCAGCGCTGTTGCCGCTGCGAATGATCCGCAAGTTGGCAGTGCGTCCGACTTTGAAAGTCCTGTTGCGGATGCAGCCAGAGAGTGGTGGATACTTAGAAGCAACTCCGCTGACGGCTTTTGTGTTGATGAGTTTGGCGGCAACGGATCGCGGCAGCCATCCCGTCAGTAAAAATGCAATTCGTTTCTTGCAAGCCTCGATGCGTGAGGACGGAAGTTGGCCGATCGACACGAATCTTGCGACTTGGGTTACTTCATTGTCAATCCATGCACTTGCTTGTGATCCTGATGATGATGGAAGCTGGTTCAGCGATCAGTTGCTTGATTGGCATTTGGGATGTCAGCATCGACATCGGCATCCCTTCACGGGAGCTGAACCTGGCGGTTGGGGCTGGACGGATCTGAGTGGTGCGGTTCCTGATGGCGATGATACGCCCGGCGCGATTTTGGCACTGCAGCAAATGCGCCCGCACGCAACCGATGATCAACAATCGCGGATTGACGATGCGATTGATCGTGGTCGCCGGTGGCTCGATCAACTTCAGAATCGCGATGGCGGTTGGCCAACGTTCTGTCGCGGTTGGGGCAAGCTGCCGTTTGATCGCAGCAGCACCGATTTGACCGCCCATGCGATCCGAGCGACAGGAACTTCGGCGGATCGAAAAAGATCGCAGCAGCGGGGTTTTAGGTTTTTGCAGAAACAGCAACGGCCCGATGGTTCCTGGTTCGCACTTTGGTTTGGAAACCAAGATCACCCCAAAGAAGAGAATCCGGTCTATGGAACCGCAAAAGTTCTTTTGGCGAGAGGAATTGAAAAGAATGGCCGAGATCGTGGAATTGCCTATTTGTTAAAAGCGCAAAATTCCGACGGCGGATGGGGCGGCGGGCCTTCACTTTGCCGTGTAATGGACGAGCGTTCGGCGAATACGGTGAAAGGATTGACCAGTAGTGTGGAAGAAACAGCCCTAGCAGTTGACGCAATTTGCACCAATTTCCTGTTTCAGCGGGACTTTGGCGATAGCGGCGGGGTTCAAAAAGGGACCGTGAACGATGACGTGATGGCGGCTATAATTCGAGGAGTCGAATTTTTGGTGCAAAGTGTTCGCGATGGCCGACACAAAGAAGCTTGGCCGATTGGATTTTACTTTGCGAAACTTTGGTACCACGAACGGCTGTACCCACTAACATTTTCGGCGGCGGCGCTGGGCAAATTTTTGCGAGCGACGGCACGACAGCATGACCAAAATTGGCCGCAATAGTGGCCAAGACAACTTCATTCAGATTGAGCACTGAGGTAAACGGATTGTCGACTGGACTTAGCCCAAACGCAACCACGGATTCTGAGCCTTCAACGGAGACTCAGCGTCCACGTCGCCGAAAAACCAGCCACTTAAAAGACGTACCAGAGACTTTGGAGCTGCGCGAAAGTTTGCGTGCGCGCTGCCAAGAAGTCGCTGATCGGCTGGATCGTTCCGTGCCCTTGACCAAGGATGATATGGAAAAGGTCGCCAGGCGGACATTAGAAGAAGCCGATTTGCCGGAAGGCTATTTGGGCTGGGTGATGGTCATGCTAAGCACCGCGTTTTGGCGAGAGGAGCTGAAAGCGGTTCCGCCCGAACGACGACTGTTCCTGTTGCCGCATTGCCTAAAGCACGCGGAGGGTTGCCCGGCGGAGTACGATCAATTCGGCATGAACTGCAAAGAATGTGGCGCGTGCAGTATCGCTGACTTCCGTGGCTTGGCTGAAGAAATGGGCTACCGTGTTTTGGTTGCCGAAGGTTCGCCGGTCGTGATGAAGATCATTGTCGGCGGATATGTTGACGCCGTAGTCGGTGTAGCTTGCTTGAACGTTCTTGAAAAAGCGATCGACAAAGTTCTGCTGGCGGGAATTCCGTGCATGGCCGTGCCGCTGCTTAGCAGTGATTGCCGGAACACCAAAGTCGACGAGCCGTGGGTGGATCAAATGATCCGAACACCCTACGAACCTGCTACCAAGAAAACGAAGACCTATGTTCACTTGATGCGAGCATCAGGCGATCTGTTCAAGACTGATTCGCTGAATTCTCTCGCGCCACGCGTTCGCGCTCAACACGCGTTGACCGAGGAAGCCGTTGGCATGGATCAAATCGATTCGATGGACACGATCGCTGCGACCGAACACATCGCCTACGACTTTCTAGCTCGCGGCGGCAAGCACTCGCGTCCTTTCATAACGCTAGCTGCCTACGATGCGATGACCGGAGGCGAGTGCGCCTCTGCTGGCGGTGAACAGGCTGCGAAAGAAATTCCAGAGGTGGTTCGGCGCGCAGCAATGAGCATCGAGACCTTTCATAAAGCGAGTTTGGTTCACGACGACATCCAAGACGATGATGCTTTTCGCTATGGCCAACCTGCCGTGCACCGTAGATTTGGGTTGCCGACGGCGATCAATATTGGCGATTATCTGATTGGGTTGGGATACCGATTGCTGAGCCGCAAAGGTGAATCGGACCAGATTGAACCGGCCGCCCGTGTCGATGTCTTGGATGCTCTGGCCAATGCACATACGCGGCTTGCCGAAGGACAAGGAGCGGAGCTTTTATGGCGAGACACCAAGGACCGCCGCCTGACGCCGCTTGATGCCCTGAAAGTCTATGCGTTGAAAACATCACCAGCCTTCGAGGCGGCACTTTATAGCGGCATTCGACTAGCCGGTGACGCGGAGCCGTATCGAGACGCGATCCGCAAGTTCAGTCGAAACATGGGCGTCGCATTCCAAATCCTGAATGACCTTGGGGATTTCGCTGGCGACGACATGAACAAACTGATTGCCGGTGGCGATGTGATCGGCGGCCGCCCAACTGTTTTGTGGGCATTGGCACTGGAAGCACTTTCGCCTGAGGAACAATCGGAGCTTCTGAGCCTAGCGAGCGATGATACAGAGCTCACCGACGCCCAACGGATCTCCCGCGTTCGTTCGCTGTACCATAAAGCCGATGTGTTTGAGACAGCACTGCGACTGGTTGACAAGCATCAAGAACGGGCTGAGCAAGTCGCCGATGATATCGAGCCCGAAGCCCTGCGGCGTTTGTTGTACTTTCTGGTTGACACAGTCCTGGAACGGCCCGAAATGCCTTCGCCGTCGGTCGTCTCCATCGGTGCCAACATGCCGATTGTCTAAAGCAACTTGATTCCGGAAAACACGTAGATCAATTTCATGAGTGGCGCCGTTTCGCGAGACGATTCCAAAGTCAAGATAGAGCAGCTGCTGGCAGAGTTTTACGACTCGTCGCAGCAGTTTCATCACTTAGCAGAATTCGAGAGTGCAACCAATTTGCCTGCACCGTACAGCGGGCTGCTGGACCATCAAGCGCACATGACCGTCACGGTCGAATCCTTTTGGGGCGAAAGCGTCAATGTGGTTGTCCATCGTACAAAGACCAACGACCACTGGTACTCGCGAGAGATTACACTGACGACAGACGCGTCTAACAAAGTCGTCCAGTACGGAATCGTTCGGTTGAACACCAAAGCCTTGGAGCCAGTGGTTTGGTCTCGAATCGAAGACCAGGGAACACCGCTTGGTCGCGTCTTGATCGAACACAACGTTTTACGCGAAGTCCACCTTTGTGAACTCTGGAGCGTCCAAGCTGGCGATTCATTGGCTCAGCATTTTGGCGTCCAGCCCAACACCCAAACTTTTGGCCGAACCGCTCTGATCTACTGTGACGGCGAGCCGGCCATTGAACTCCTGGAGATCGTGTCTCCGATTTCCGATCATTAACCGCTTTGGCTGGCCCTAGCTGGCGGAGTACGTTAACGATTGGCAATTTTTATTTGTTATGTAGTCAGAACCGAATGTCTTTATGCAGCAACAGCTGCGAGGGAACAAAAAATGATTAGGTTGTTTTCACTAAGCCTACTTGGCCTTCTGTTGACCACGTCTGTGGTTGCAGCAGAGGAGCTTGCTGTGGGTCAAATGGCGCCAGATTTTGAAGTCACAAATTCAGAAGGCAAGACCATCAAGCTGTCCGAGAAATTGAAAGAGGGCAAGCACATTGTCGTCATGTTTAGTCGTGCAAAGTGGTGACCGCACTGCATGAAGCAACTGGTTCAGTTGCAAAAGAGTGCAGAGCAATTCAAAAAGCTGAACACTGAAATGATCTTTGTCTTCCGTGAAGAAAACGGAGGAGTAAATGCGTTGAAAGAAATGAAGTCACGGTACAAAACGAAATACACTTTGACGATTGACCCCAAAAAGAAATCGACCGCCAAGTACAGTTCTGGACGCATGGTGTTTGACAACTATGTGATCTCGAAAGATGGAAAGATCGCGGGAATCGTCGACGGGACACTGCGAGATAGAGCCACCACCGAAGAGCTAACCAAGCTGCTAGGCAAAATCTCAATGTAAACGGACACTCCGTTTACTCCCAAACGTACGCATCACGCTTCGCCGTGATGCAAGTTGGTTTAGATGCCAAGGCGACTCAGCTACTCGACATACGGCAGTACAGGGACGATCAATCTCACTCTCCCACTGGGGAGAGTCGGCTCACAAAGGCTGCGTTTTTTTGTTTTGTAAGCGGCAAGGCGATAGCCGCCGTTTCTGTGGCGTTCGATCTCACAGAAAGACGCTTCCCAAAAAAGATCACAAAGCTGTAACACAATTTCCCAGGGCAAATCAGTTTTTCAAGGTAGGCAACATAGTAGCTCGGCTGTCCCAGC
>CAYNNP010000296.1:0-6865 GCA_964398215.1 uncultured Pirellulaceae bacterium
AGGCCGACACAATTCTTGTTCGTTAAACCACAGGAAAGTTATGGTGGTGCGTTATGTGGTTCGCCGAAACTCTTGACGGTTTGTTGATTTACTGAGCCGACGGCGCTAGCCGCGGGCCTTGTGGTGACAACGCAATCCTTCGAGGCCCGTGGCTAGCGCCAACGGCTCACAAAAATATGCCACGGCACTACTTGTCAGAACCCGCGACAGTGTGCAAACCATGTTGCTGAATTAAATTGCGGATGCTCAGGTACTGTGCTTTCCAAGCGTCTTTGCTGTAGCCGCCAGACAGTGTCAGTACGACTGGTAATTTCCGTTTGACACACGCGTCCACGATTGCCTGATCGCGTTTGACAATCCCTTCATGAGTCATTTCCAACGATGCCAACGGGTCGCCGCTAAGCGTGTCGCATCCGCCAACAATGAAACAGATGTCCGCGTTGGCCGAGTCCAAAACCTTTGGCAAATGATCTGCCAAAATCTTTAAATACTGATCATCGTTTAGCCCCGGCTTCAGCTCGACATCCAAATCCCCTTTCTCTTTGGGAATCGGATAAATCTCTTTTTGGTGCATCGAAAAAGTAAATGCTTCTTCATCGTCGGCCAAGCACACGATCGTCCCGTTGCCTTGATGAACATCGACATCAATCACGACCGCACGTTTGATCACTCCTTCTTTTTGAAGCTTTCGAATTGCGATCGGCACATCTGCATACAAGCAGAATCCTTCGCCCGTATCCGGTTTGGCGTGGTGATACCCGCCACCAATGTTGATTCCAATGCCAGACACAAGAGCCTGTCGCGCAGCCAATAGAGTTCCGCCGCTCGCATGACGAAATGGTTTCAAGACACCTGTGTCCAAAGATACCGGCGCGAATTGCAGTACAGGAGCCTCTAAGAATTTTGCGACGTTCGCGCGCGACTCAAGCGCCGTAAGGTACGCTTCGCTATGAACCAGCAACAAATCGTTCTTGCCAAGTGGTTCTGGATCGCGGACGTCCTCTGCAGCCATCGACGAATCCGCGATCAATGCATCGTGAATCTTCTGGTACTTGTGAATATCAAACGGATGCATCCGCTCTAGACCGCCAATATTGATCAGATAACTGGGCGAGTAAACAACGCCTATCTTGAATGGCAGCGGACCAGGTCCATTGAGTGTTTCGGCTATCAAACGAGCGTTGATATCTGTGGTGGGCCGATGGGTTCGCGGAAAGTTCGCCACAACGATCCATACCAAAATGCCCAGCGGAAATAGCCAAACTAGTTTTCGCAATCCACGCTTCATTCGTTTCTCCTCTTGCTCGATCGAACATCAAAAGACACTACATCGCCGCAGTTTTGCCAGACGTAATCATTCATACCTGACTTTCTGTTGGCAATGTTTCACCGAACCGAAAAATTCACGTGAACCGTTCGCACACGACGAAATGCACCGACGTTTTAACGTAAGCTTTCGTAACGCTGCTTTAATTCGTTGTCCGTTGGCGGATCGGTCAACAAAATGTACTTTGCCCGTTTCTTCGCCTCTTCTGCATTGCCAGTTTTTCGCAGCAACTCGATCGCGTCGATCTTTGACTTGTGCCAATCCCCACTTCCTTTGCGCAGACCGGCGGACAGTTGGTCCAGGAACTTAATCGCTTGCGAACGAGCCTCCTGATTGTCGCTGTTGGAAAAAATCGAAGCAGCGCGCCGTAAATCCTTCCCAGGACGATCCGATTCTTTAAGCACCGTTCGGACCAAATTTGTCGCCGCAGCAACATCGCCCAACCAAATTTTTCGCTCCGCCGATTCCATTGCGTCCGCGCTTGCAAGTTTCCAAGACTCTATCAAACCAGCATTCGGCTTCCGCCACAACGGATTGATTCGGCCGTCCCGCATCAGCCGCCACACGGTGTCACCGGACCATGCATCACTTGGCTGTGACAGCGTTCGGCCTGGCGTTACGCGATAGGCAAGCAACTGGTCTTCGTATCGATCCGAGTTCGGCTTGGATGAAAAACTGCCGTCCAACACATCCAGTACGATCGCAGCGGCTTGGCGAAACGCTGGCTTGTCAATCAACGCTTTGGATTCGTCAGCAAACTGCGTGGAAACAGCGGACGCCTTGTCATCTTTCGCATTGCGTATCGCCTGAATCCACAGTCGCCGTGCCGTTTGAAGCTCTTGTTCAGTAGCCAAATCAGACGAAAGATTGGTCGCAACACTCGCTGCGGCCAACCAATCTCCCTGCGCGCTTAGAATTTTGATCGACCAGCCACGAGCCTGAGTCGCCTGTGGAGTCGTGGGCCATTTTCGAATCGTCATGGCAAGCACATCGATCAACTGATCAGCACTGGCGGCCTGAAATTTCGAAAGAATGAATGCCGACTGCAAGTGGACGGCAGCTGCTTTGTCACCGGTCGATTGCGCTATAGAAATTTGCTGCAAGATCTTTGCGGCGGCTTTCGGGTCATCTGCTTTCAAGAACGCTGCGGCTGATTCGGCGGCTCGTTGCAGTGCTCGATCCGGTTTCTGTTCCGCGTCCGCTGCCGCCGCCAATAACTGCGCCGCACGCGCCGGTTCATTACGACGCAGCCAATCTTGACCCTGAGCCGCAATGATGGCGGGATCAATCTTCGCCGAAGACGATGTTAAGCCGCTCAGTGAAATGGCTTCCGCCCGACGGCGCACAAACACACCATGACGTTTTTCGATTTCGTCCAGCCAATCTCCAACGCGAGGATTTTGCCGGGCAAGCATAATTTGCAATCGTGTCAAATCCAGTTCGATCGATGACACACCAGCACGCTCTATCGACGCCATTCGTTTTTCGGCTTGGCTGGCGGCGCCCTGCGCCAAATCGATCTGCATCTTCAATGCCAACAACGACGCCGGAACAGGCTGACCGTACTCACGAGCCAACGACGACAACTCGCGTGCGGCCAACTCGGGCTGTTCGCCGGACAGAATCGCCTTGATCCTCAATCGGGAAACTTCGCGCCTCGCCTGCGTATCGTTTCTCAATTGCAACAATGCCGAATCAGCCGCCATTTCCGCTCGCTTTGCAGCCGAAATATGATCAACCGATTTTGGTTTTGACAACTCGGTTTGCAACAACGCCATGCTAACCACGCTGACTTGCAATTCCTGTTGCAAACGAACGGCATCGTCTCGAATCGACTGGTTGCGCGGCGAATTCACGTTCGTGTCCAAGACCGCGCGGCGTTGATCAACCTGCGTAATCAAATCCTTGATACGCAATGTCACTTTGCCAAGCCGATCAGATACTTGTTCAATTCTCGCCTGATCCGAAGGACTGACCGATGCGATCACAACCGCATGCCGTGCGGCTTCAACGACAACGGTCAGCTTCTGCGCTTCTAAAAAGAGCCTGCGCGGGTGATCGGGCTGACTAGACAACAAATCCATGATTGGTTGCTGCGCCGCAACAACTAACGCATCAGAGAATTCCGTTGTCATCAACGCACTGGCAACACGTACCTGCGAAAGTCGATTTGCCCAAAGCGCCGCGGCGTCGGTACCAGGATCCAGTTGTTTCAATTCAGCGGCACAAATTTCTTCCGCATCATCGAACTGCCTAGCCTTGATGAGAGCCAGAATCAAATCAGCCGCTACATCGACCGTCTTGCGACCCACCGGTTCCTTCCAAGGCGACTGTGCGAGCGCAGCACTGATTCCCAGAACGCCAATCAGAACTGCTGCGATCGATCGTTTCATGGCTTCGCTGCAAACAGAACTCGGTCGGCGCCTGCTAAACGCACTGCATCGTAAACTTCGATAGCATCCTTCATCGCCACTCGGCCATCTGGGTCAACGATCACCGGTGGCTGCACCCCTAATGAAAGTATTGCACGAATTTTAGTTTGCAGTTCCGCAACATCGCGGATGTCTTGCCCATTGAGTTTGATCGCGCTGGCGATTTCCGTGCGCACAAGCTTGACCACGATTTCGTCAAACACCTCTGTCGGTGAGGGCTGATTGACATTGGCAGTTGAACCACCTGCGGGGGGTTCTGCGATCGAACCTGGCAAATCGTACTCAGGGATTTCGAACGAACTTGTCCAGACAAAGAACACCAACAGTAGAAAAACGACATCAATCATTGGCGTCATTTTTACTTCTAGTGAATCGCCATCCGACAAGTTTGGTTTTCGCATGTTCGTCCCTATTCGCGTACAGCGATCGAAGCGTCAGCGATTCCCGACTTGGCTGCTGCCCGCAGAATCGGTTCGACATAGCGATACTCGATACTCTGGTCCGTTCGAATTCGGACAGCGGCGGCCCCACCCTGGCGCCCCACATGGTCAACAAGAATCGCTTGCAACTCGGGTTCTTGAACAATGTCACCGCCTACTCGCCAATTCGCATCGGCATCGACACTGATCGTCAATGCAGCCGATTCCAAATCAACCGGCCCGTGAGATTGAGCAGTCGGCAAATCCAGCGGCAATCGGGTTTCTTGGCGAGCCAAGTGACTGGAGACCAGAAAGAAGATGATCAACAAGAACACAACGTCGATCATCGGCGTCATATTCGCGCCGACCGGTTTTCGATTGCTGGAACTGGGAACTTGCATGCCATCATCGTAACCAGCGGCCAGTTCGTCCGGCAAGCACGACCCACAGCATTCGTCAATGCGACATCAAAGCCAAAGCCGTGTCTTTCATCTCGTTAACGGCTCCTGGATCATAGCCAACCCAAACGGCCGCGATGTTTCCCGCCGGACAGATCAGAATCGTGGTCGGATAATATAGATTGTCCAGACCTAGCCGCTCGGCAATGCTGCGACGCGTTACCCCGTTGGGATCCGCGTACGCCACTCCAACAATACGATGCTGATCAAGGAAGCTCTGAGTCTTTGCGTGCAAACCTCTTAGCGTCTCGTTCTGCCGATTTTCACAAGAAATCGATACGAATCGGAACGCATAGCTTTCTTCCATCGAGAGAGCCATTTCGGCAAGCTCGGGATATTCTATTCGGCAAGGACCACACCAAGTGCCCCAGCAGTGCAACAATGTCACTGTCCTGGGAGCCAAATCAGGAATCCGCTCCAATTCGCCAGTCGAGGAAAGCAAAACGAGGTCGAGTTGCGGGCACGGCTTGCCGACAGCGGCATCCAATGCTGGGTCCACGTTTGGCGTCGCAGACCGGTACGAAATCACGGCGATCGCGACCAGCAGCAAGACGACAGACAATAGAATACGATTCAACACGACAAAACCAGACATAACGAAACGTGGAAGGTTCCTTGATTCTACACACTATGAAGCCAATCCTTCCAACGCCAATTCAAAGGTTTTTGATTGTCGGCGCCGTGTGTTGGGTCTACGGTTCAATGGCGTTTTTACACCCCCGATCCGCCGCTGCAGGGGATTCCAGCTCAATTTTGATGGATCCTGCTGTCGATACAGCCAGCTTTATCGACAAAGACACCCTAAACGAATGCAGCGGTCTGGCGTTTTCGCATCGTAACGCAAAGCGTTTTTGGACCCATAACGACTCGGGAGGCAAGCCCCAATTGTTTGCCGTGGACCAGAACGGGAAAAGTCGCGGACAGTGCAAACTGAAAGGAATTGATCCCACGGACTGGGAAGACATGGCGTCGTTCAAAGTCGGTGAAATCCCCTACTTGTTGGTGGCGGATTGCGGTGACAACCGGGGCATACGCAAGTCCATTCAGCTGTACATCTTCAAAGAACCTAACCCAGATAAATCGACCACTCTGGACGAGTTCCTAACGTTGAAGGTGAACTATGATAGCGGCCCCCAGAACTGTGAAGCCGTCGCTGTGGACTCGAAACGAAAGCAAATCATCCTGATCGGCAAGACTCGGTTCTTGCCGGCCAGTGTCCACGTTTTACCGTTGCCAAAAAACATCAAAAACGGAAAAGCCAATCTTCAAGCAACGCGGATCGGTTCGCTGCCGATTTCATTTGTGACCGCGATGGACTGCGACGTTGCCAATGGTGACATTTGGGTAATCAACTACTTCCAAGCGTTTCGCTTCCGCCGTTCGCAAACAACAAATTCTATCGCTCAACAGATCAAGACCCTCCCGCAGCCAATCAGTTTACCGAAATGGAAACAGATTGAAGCAGCAACCGTCAATCACGAGAGTCGATTGTGGATCTCCAGCGAAGGAAGACCCACACCCCTGGGACGCCTCAAAGTACGAAACTGATACAAGGGCTTGTTCGATATCCGGCGGCGCTACTGGTTTTGTTTTGGTGCCGAAGGATGCTTGGGACAGTTCTTCAAGGATCACCGATGTGGTTTCCGCTTGTGAACGTGTTACGCGGTTCTGTGATGCACTGCCTTGATGCGCCCATTATTCACTAGAATTTCCAGCCAAAGTCAAGAAAGACACAGTTTGGCAGTTCTAGCTTCAGTCTTTCTCGGCCTTCGGGCGTCAATTTCGTTCGATGTACATTCAAGCTCTGAAGATACTTGAGCTTTGAAAGTGTCGGAATTGAATCGTCAGTGATGTCGCTGAAGGCGAGATCTAGGTATTGCAGACCCGGAAACTCAGCGAGTCGTTTCACCCCAGCATCTGACAGCTTCGAGCCTGGTATAACTAGGCAGCGTAACGGCGATTTTGCGTTGATACTCGCCATCAATTTGTCGTCAAACGAACCACTCAAATCCACGACCGCTTGCAGTGAGACAAGTTTCGACACTAGTTGTTGAGTTGATTCTCCTTTGATTGGGTCCACCCATTCGTCACGGCCAATAGCGGTGATTTCGCGCTGAATGCGTTTCGCACGCATGGACCCGGTGTTTGGCGAAGCACGTATTTTCACTCCCAGCCATTTCATGTTTACCTTACCGCGACCAACCTCCCAGCCATCGGCCTCAAGCTTGG